>CAZVXH010000059.1:0-17142 GCA_964631015.1 uncultured Candidatus Cloacimonadota bacterium
GAGGGGGCAGGAATGATCCCCACAGCGTGGCTGCAACGTGGATACGGGGGTTGAAACCCCCGCCTATATTGCTGCACCGGTTGAAACCGGTTCCATCACCTGCCCGGGTGTGGCCGTGTTCAGGAGGAAATGGCGCAAGAACTTTTTTGGCTATTCCCGCGAGGGCTGGATTCCGGGGCCCCTACCCCGGAATGACAGGTTCGGGTCTGGGTGGTTGATATGGCTGGATTCCGGGCCCTTTCAGCACCCCAAGAACTCGCTGCGCTCGTCCGCGATTACCCCGCCCCCGCCGGAATGACAGCACTGGCGTGTCTTCAGGTTAAACATCCTGGAGTGGTGTAACCCTTTTCACCTCCACGCCTGCTGTCGTCGATGCTCCCGCGTCGCACGAATCCAGTGGGAAACAACCTTTTCTCTTGTTCTCCCCGTCTCTGTGTCTGAATCCTTACAATCCGCATTGTCAGTATAATCCTTGGGTGAAAGAAAGAACTGGATTTCGCGCCGGGAAATTTCGCTTGACAACATAAACGGTTTCGGGCGGTAGTATTCGCACGTGGCCTTTTCCGGCCGCGCCTGTGGAATCATCTTGAGCAAGGGTGATGGAGGTTTTATGCGATATCAGACAAAAGGTTTTTGGCCCTGCCGCCAGAGGGCGCGGAAGCGTTCAGCCCTGGCCACGGAGCGGCGCGCGGTTCGTTGTGGCCTTCGCGCCCCTGGGGAGGACCGGGGATTTCCCGCCCAGACCAATCCGAATCAAATGATGATAATAAACATATATGGAGAGTATCATGAAATGTCCCGCGTGTAACGCCACTAATCCCGACCACGCCACATTCTGCAAATCCTGCGGCAAAGCGCTGCGCACCAATCTGCGCACCTGTCCGAACGGCCACGATTACGACGCCAGCCTGCCCTCCTGTCCGCACTGCCCGCCTCCGCGCACCGCGAATCTGGGGCAGCCGCCGACCGCCAGGATGGACGACGCCGAAAAAACCCGGCTGGACACTGCCAAGCCGAAGCTGGGACCAAGCGGTTCCGGACCGGTGGCCCCGCTCAACGACAAAACAGTGATCCTGGGCAGGGGGGAGGTCCCTCCGGGAGTGGTTCCTTCCGGTGACGGCAAACCGCGGCCCCAAGTGAACAGGATGCTCACCGGCTGGCTGGTGACCTTCGATGTGGATTCCAACGGCCTGGATTTCAAGGTCTATCAGGGCCGCCACGTGATCGGCAGTGCCGCCGGCTGCGACATCCAGCTCAAGATCCCCGGCGTTTCGGCCGAACACGCCATCCTGCTGAGCCGCAACGGCAAATTCATCCTCGAGGACAACCTTTCCTCGAACGGGACCTTCGTGAACGGCGAAATGATCGAAGAAAAGGTGTATCTGAACGAAAACGACATCATCCGGATCGCCACGATCGACCTGAAACTCAAGACCGTGTGAGGTGCACGATGCGCAGAACGCTGATCCTGCTTTTGCTCTGCGCGCCGCTCTGGGCGCAGAACATCAGCCTCAACCACCTGAAGACCAACACCGACAACTTTCCCCAGCTGGTACACAGTTCCGTGCTGGCTTTGGACAACGCCAGCGAACCGCTCAAAAACCTGAACGCGTCGAACTTCCGCGTCTCCCTGGGCGGAGCGGCGGTGGACACCCTGCTGAATGTGACCACCTTTGAAAACTCCAAACAGGGGCTCTCCATCCTGGTCTGCGTGGACGTTTCGGGTTCGATGAAGGGCAAGCCGCTGGCCAGCGTGAAAGACGCCCTGCTGAACTTCATCGGAGAAAAGCGCGACAACGATGAGATCGCCATCATGGCCTTTGCCGAACAGACCGAGCTGGTCTGCGATTTCAGCACCGACACGGAGTTTTTGCGCCAAAGCATTGCCAAGATCAAAATCCTGCCCGGCGACACCTCGCTGTATTACAGCATCGACAAAGGGCTGGACCGTCTGAGCGGGCCCGCCGCCAAGAATGAGGGGCGCTTCATGATCCTCTTTTCCGACGGCAAGGAAGACAATCCCGCCACCGCCTTCACCCTGGACGGAGTGATAGCCAAAGCCCGCGCCAAGCAGATCCCCATCTTCGCGGCTGGCTACACCACGCAGGACAGGCAGTATCTGCAAATTTTGGACCGCGTTTCCCAGCAGACCGGCGGCAGCTATTACGACGCGCCGGATGCCCAGAGCCTGAGTGAGCATTTCGGCAAGGTGAGCCGCCAGATCCTGGGCTCCTACATCCTCAGCTACCCGGTGTTCGGTCTGCCGGGCGACGGCCTGGAAAAAGACCTCACCATCACCCTCACCCAGGGCGCGTTCAAGGCGGATTTTCCCGACCCGGTGAAGGTGCGGGTGCCGGCCAACAAACCCGCCATCGCCGGTCCGAGCGAGATCGATGACGGCGGCGACGGGGGCGGCAAACTTTCCCTGGGCTGGATCCTGGGCATCGTCGCCGCGCTGCTGGCCGTGGGCGCCGGAGTGTTTCTTTGGCTGAACGCCAAAAAGAAGCAACGCCTGGCCGAACTGCGCCGTCAGCAGGAAGAGGACGAACGCCTGCGCCAGGAACAACTGGCGCGCTACGAAGAGGAACAGCGCCGCCTGGAGGAAGAGCGGCAGAGGCAGCAGGATCAAACCCGGCGCGAGGCTGAAACCCGCGTTCCGGAGCAGGATTCCCGCTCCCGCGAACACACCGTGATCCTCAATCCCGGCACTGGCACGGGCGAATTCCGCGGTGCCAGCGGCACGGGCCTGAGCCTGGAAGTGCTGATGGGCAGCGAACAGGGCCAGCTTTTCAACATCGGGGCCGAAGGCGCCACGCTGGGCCGGGCGCAGGGAAACAGCATCGTGTTCAACGATTCCACCGTCTCCTCACGCCACGCCCGCATCTACTGGAGCGACGGCCAGTTCTACATCGAGGACCTCGGCTCGCTGAACGGGGTTTTCGTGAACGGCCAGAAGGTCACGCTCAGCCGCGTGGAACAGGGCAGCACCTTCAAACTGGGTTCCAACGAAGGCGTGTTTCGCCTTTACTGAGGCAGACGATGAGCAGACACGCCTCAGACAGATTCGTGATCAGCAACCTCACCGACGTGGGGATGGTGCGTGAGAGCAATCAGGACTATTACGGCAAATACAGCGGCAGCTTCGGCGAACTGATCCTCGTCTGCGACGGGATGGGCGGCTACAGCGGCGGCGAAGTGGCCTCCCAGGTGGCCGTGGAAACAATCTCAGCGCGTTTTTTGGGCCTCGGCGCCGCATACAACGAGATCAACGAACTGCACCGTGCCTTCAGCCTGGCCCAGCAAAACATCGCCCAACAGGCCTCCGAGAATCCAGAACTGGCTGAAATGGGCACCACGGCGGTGGCGCTGCTGATCCGCGGAGATCAATACTGGATCGCCTGGATCGGCGACAGCCGCATCTACCGAAGGCGCGGAGGCAACACCGAACAGCTTTCCAAAGACCATTCCTGGGTGCAGGGGATGGTGGACCAGGGGCTGATCAAAGCGGAAGACGCCAACGACCATCCCAAAAAGAACATCATCCTGCGCTCCCTGGGCGCGGAGCCCCACGCCTCTGAAGCAGCGGGGCCCTTCCCCCTTTTCCGCGGGGACGTGTTTATGCTCTGTTCCGACGGCCTTTCCGACTATTTTCCCCTCTCCGAAGTGAACCATTACCTGGCCCAGGAACCCCAGCAGGCCTGCCGGGCCATGGTGGACGAAGCCAAACGCCGGGGCGGCAAGGACAATATCACCATCCAGGTGCTCAAAGTGGCGCAGGGCAAGGCTTACAAACCAGTGCCGAGCGCCGGGGGCATCAACCTGCTCACGCTGGGACTGGCGGTGCTGGCGCTGGGACTGCTGATCGGCGGCGGGATCAACTTTCTGAGGCTGGGGCGAGAGGAAAGGCAACGCAAGGAAAAAGCCTTGGCCGCGGTTAGTGAAAAAATCATTGTCATCACCCGCGACAGTACCGGAACGGAGAATGACAGTTTGCCAAAGGGGCAGGATTTGGGTACTGGCCTTAAAGACCAAAAAACAAACGCTGGAACCCAGGCCCCTACCCCGAAACAGTCCCTGCCCAACCAAGAGACCAAACCAAGCCAGGGAGGACGTTAACGATGAAACAACGGATGTTACTCATTGTCGCGTTGTTGCTGCTTTTGCTGCTGACAGCCTGCGACAAGAACGCCATCAACCAGCTGGCCCGCCAGGAGCGCGACAAGATCGAGGTCCAGATCCAGAAATTGCTGGGCGCGGACTATGAGATCGAGGAATTTGTGATCCGGGACGAAGGATTTGAGGACAACAAAAGCAAATACGTGATGAACTGCGTGGTGAAGCTCAACAAAAAGCCGCTGGGCGTGATGCCGCAGGAGATCCCCTGGCGTCTGGAGTTTGCCAAGAAGAACGGAAAATGGAACTGTAGCAAAAGCAGCATCAATCTTTTGGATGTGGGAAATTTCTTCACCCAAAACGAGCCGCCCTCAGGTCCCAATGCCCCGCCCTCCGGCGAACTCACACCCGCCGATGTGCTGGCCGGCCTGCAGGGACTGATCGGCGGCGTCGACCAGACCCTGCTGAACATGACCGCTCTCAGCACGGAGGAAGAAAACCAGGTGGGCGCTGAACTTCAGCAACAGATCCTCGCCGACCTGGGGATATCCCGCGGCGGCAAATTCGACGTTCAGGGCATCTTTAACAAGATCAAGGCCCGCTCCTCCCGGGGCGACCTGGCCTGGGATTGCACGGTTACCGCGGATACGCAGTTCAACGCCTTCGCCGTGGCCGGCGGAAAAACATTTCTCAACCTCGGGATGCTGAGCGGCTTGAACAGCGAGGCCGAGTTGGCCTTCGTGATCGCCCACGAGATCGCCCACAACGACCTCAAACACTGCGTGCAGAGCATCCAGCACGCTGTGCGGGCCAGCCAGGTGGACCCCCTCCTCGGCGAGGTGGTGGGGGTGGCCTATTCCATCTACAAATACCCCTTTTCCCAGGAAATGGAGTACGCTGCCGACAAACGCGGGGTGGAATTGATGACCGCCGCCGGTTGGTCGAAGCAGGGCGCCCTTTCCTTTTTCCGCAAGCTCCAGCAGTATGAACCCACCGCCGAGGATCCCAACCTTCAGGCCGTGAACGATTTCATCTCCACCCATCCCACCGCCCAAAAGCGGATCGAGCGCATCGAGAAGATGTAGCCGGGGATCAGGTAAAGGCAAAGAATATGGACAATCCCCGCTTCTATTTCCGCTTCCGCTGGTGGCACAGCCTGCTGATCCTGCTGGTGCTGATCCTGGGTTTCATCGCCTGGGCGAGCACCTGGGATTTCGAGCCGGAAGTTACCCCGCGGTTCTTTCCCACTCCCTCTCTGGAGGTGGCCAACAAAGCCTGGGTGGGCTACAACGTGGAACCCTTCGAGATCCGGTTTATCGACAAAGACAACGATATCCCCCTGGTCCTGCACAGCGCCAAGACCCAATTCGTGAAGGCCCGCGGAACCACGAACATCCCCCTGCAGATCAAGGCGGGAGAACTGGGAAACCTGAAACTGAAGAACCTGCTGAGCATCCGGGTCCAATCCACGGTGACTGCCAGCCGCTGGGGCCTGAGCAGAACCGTGGTGGTGAACAAGAACA
This sequence comes from uncultured Candidatus Cloacimonadota bacterium, assembly GCA_964631015.1. Classification (GTDB taxonomy): domain Bacteria; phylum Cloacimonadota; class Cloacimonadia; order Cloacimonadales; family Cloacimonadaceae; genus Syntrophosphaera. Next base: position 5,637 of record CAZVXH010000059.1, read on the forward strand.
TGAATGTCCTGGACCTGATGGGTCAGGCCCTGAAAATAACCACTGATGCTTTGTCCCAGTTGCCATAGACAGATCGATTCCGACTCGGTATTCTGCCCCTTCTGCGGCAAACGCCCGTCGGACACCCCCGCCACCACCAAAAGCTCCTATGTGATCGGCAGGGCACCGACCTGCGATATCATTCTGGACAACATCCGCGTCTCGCGCAACCACGCCCGCCTTTACCAGAGCGGCGGCAACTGGGTGCTGGAGGACAGCGGCAGCCAGAACGGGACCTTCGTGAACGGCCGGCGGATCAGTTCCTCACCCGTTTCCGCCACAGACACCATCGTGATCGCCGGCATCCCGCTGCGGCTGGAAGAGATCATCAAAGCCAAACCGCAGCAGCTCTGGACCCGCAAACTCCGCTTCGTGGCCCAAAACCTCAGCTACAGCGTGCCGGAAAAGACTCTCATCGACGACATCTCGCTCTGTTTCGAACCCGGCCAGTTCATCGGCCTGGTGGGCCCCTCGGGCTGCGGCAAGACCACCCTGATGCTGATGCTCAACGGCTATTACCAGCCCACCCGCGGCGTGGTGCGGCTGAACAACCTTTCCGTGCACAAGAATCCCGAAGCGCTCAAAGGCCAGATCGGCTACGTGCCCCAGGACGACATCATCCACCGGGAACTCACGGTGGAGGAATCGCTGCGCTACACCAGCCAGCTTCGCTTGGGCAAAAGCCTCACGGAGGAAGAGCGCCAGGCCCAGATCGAGCGCATCATCAAGGACCTGAACCTCCAGCCGAGCCGCCACGTGCTGATCGGCTCCGCGGAACGCCGGGGCATCAGCGGCGGCCAGCGCAAACGGGTGAACATGGCCCAGGAACTGGTGACCGAGCCGCTGCTCTACTTTCTGGACGAACCCACCAGCGGCCTCGACCCCCGCACCGACCGCGAGGTGATGGCCCTGCTGAAAGGCATTGCCGACCGCGGCCACATCGTGGTACTCACCACCCATAAGATCGACCGGCTCAATTTCAGCATCTTCACCCACGTGATCGTGATCGGCGAAGGCGGCAAGCTTGCCTACTACGGCAAGGCGGACGAGGCGGCGGCCTATTTCAAGGTGCAGGACCCAGAGCAGATCTTCGAGGTGCTTCAGCGCCGCGGCAGCCACGAACTGCAGCAGGATTACCTCCGCAGTCCCCATTTTCGCGACATGGTGGCCAACGGCATGGACAAGATCCCCTCGGAACACGTGGTCCAGAGAGCCCGTTTCGCCGTGAAGCCCTGGCATCAGTATCTGGTTTTGGTGAGCCGCGCCTTCCGGATCAAGGCCAGGGATACCATGAGCACCCTCATTTTGCTGCTCCAGGCGCCCATCATCGGGCTGTTCCTACTCCTTGTCTTTGGCGGGAACCAAACCCAACAGTATCTGCCCGCCATGCTCTTCATGGCCTTGATCGCCGCCATCTGGCTGGGCTGCTCCAATTCCGCCCGGGAGATCGTATGCGAACAGACCATCTTCCAGCGCGAACACAAGGCCGCGCTCAGCCTCGGCGCTTATCTGGGCTCCAAGGTCACCGTGCTGGGCCTCCTCTGCGCCGTGCAGTGCCTCATCCTGACGATTTTCGCCCAGATCTCCTTCGCCGGCTCCGGCGTGCTCGGGATTGGCTTTTTCCCCCTCTATCTGGTGCTGCTGCTCACCTCCTTCACCTCCATGCTGATGGGCCTGGCCATCTCAGCCCTGGCCAAAAACGGCGAAGCCGCCATGGCCATCGTGCCCATCACCCTCATTCCCCAGATCGTGTTGGGCGGTTTGATAGTCTATTTCAAGGATCTGGGCGCTTTCGGACAGTTGCTGGCCGCCCCCATTCTCAGCCGCTGGGCCTACGAACTCACCCTGCTGCTGGACGGCACGCAAATTGCCGACAACGTTTTGGGCTTTAACCTCGGCAATATCGGCGCGGACCTCGCGGCGATCCTGCTGCTGGCCATCGCCTTTGCCGGCGGGGCCTACGCCCTCTTGAAGCGTAAAACCGGGCTGAAGTAGGCTGGCCAATCACATCCGCATAATACTGTCCCACAATTAAATACTCATACTTTTGTCACTTCGGACAGATTTTAGCTTGACATTCTCGCACTCACAACTATAGTGGTCTACTTAGACTTAAAACCATTATACATAATGTGCTTGAGTGTCCCAAACTGAATGTGCTTCTGAAATACCTGCCGTGGGATACCCAGTACGGGGAAGATCAATGTTTACAGATAAAGCCAAGACACGCATCCGGGCTGTTATCCGGATGCTCACAACCGGCCGGTACCTGCTGCTTCTCATGGCGGTGGTGTTCCTGGCCGAGACCGTTCAGTCCGCTGGGGCGACGGTCAGTACCCGCGACAAGAGTTACGCCGAGATCACCCGCAGCATGGTGGAAACCAGCCGCCTCTATCTCGGCCGCCCCTACCAGTTCCGCAATCCCCAGGGCGCCATCATGGACTGCAGCGGTTTTGTGCAGTGGATCTTCGCCCTTCACGATGTCCGTATTCCGCGCACATCCAGAGACCAGGGCGCCAGCAGCCGGCGGGTCCCTCTCTCCGAAGCCCGCCCCGGCGATCTGATGTTTTTCCGCGGTACCAGCGGTAATTCCAACGTCATCGGCCACGTGGCGATGGTGGTGGAAAACACCGGCAACAACCTTAAGATGATCCACAGCTCCTCCCGCGGCGTGGTGATCGATGAATATTACTCCAGCGCGAACTATGTCCGGCGTTTCCTTTATGCCGGCCGCATGCCCCAGCTGGAGGCCCAATACACCGAGTTCGTAGCTCCCACCCGCAATGTTTCCGTGATCGGTGTGGGCGACATCATGCTGGGCACGAACTACCCCTCTGAGCAATATCTGCCCCCCAACGACGGCAAGGACCTGCTCGCGCCGGTGAAGGACATCCTGCGGAGCGCCGACCTCACCTTCGCCAACCTCGAGGGCGTGATCCTCTCCGGCAAAGGCGTGCCGAAGAAATGCTCCAATCCCTCCACCTGCTTTGCCTTCAAGAGTCCGGACCACTATGCCCGCCATCTGCAGGACGCCGGGATCGACGTGGTGAGTCTGGCGAACAACCACAGCAACGATTTTGGCGTGACCGGAGTGCGCAACACCGCGATGGCGCTGGATTCCCTGGGCATCAGATTCGCTGGCCGCTCTGAATACCCCTCCAAGATCTTTGAACTGGACGGCATCCGCTACGGTTTTGCCGCTTTCGCCCCCAACAGCGGGACCATGCAGATCAACGACTACGCCAGCGTGACCAAAACGATCAAAGAGCTGAACGCCAAATGCGATATCGTGATCGTCTCTTTCCACGGCGGGGCCGAAGGTTCAGACAAGACCCGCGTGACCCGCAAGGCGGAATTCTATCTAAACGAAAACCGCGGCAATCCCCACGAATTCGCCCGCGTGGCCATCGATGCCGGCGCGGATGTGGTTTTCGGCCACGGTCCCCACGTCACCCGCGCCATCGATCTCTACAAGGGCCGCTTCATCGCCTACAGCCTGGGCAATTTCGCCACCTACGGCCGTTTCAACCTCTCCGGCAAGCTGGGCATCGCCCCCATCGTGAAGCTGAATCTCAAGAGTGATGGCGAGTTCGTCGATGCCGAGATCTTTTCCGTGAAACAGCCCGGCAAAGGGGGTCCCGTGCCCGATGAGAGCAAGGCCGCCCTCAACGAGATCATCACCCTCACGGGCCTCGATTTCCCGGACAGCGAACTGCTGATCAGCCCCGACGGGCGGGTCACCCGCAAAACCGCCAAACAGTCTATCAGTCTCAATAAATAGCGTTTCCGCTCCGCCATATCCCTGCGGTGAGGATCCGTGTTAAACCTTTCAGCCGGCACCACGCCGGCTTTTTTCATTCCGGAAACATCTCCGGGCGGAAAACCTCTTGACTAATGTGCCGCCTCCAATATCCTCGCCCGGATGGAAAAGAACCGCAGCAAGCTGTGGCTGGCGCTGAGATACCTGCGCGGCCAGGGTCACGGCTTCATCAACCGCTCGCACTGGCTCACGATCGCGGGGATCACCCTCGGCGTCACGGCCCTCATCTGCGTTAGCAGCGTGATGAACGGCCTCCGGGAGGATGTGCGCCAGCGCATCACCGGCACCCTCAGCGAGATCAAGATCAGCGCTCCCGGCGGAGCCCCGGTTCCCGACCATCGCCCTCTGGTGGACAGTCTGCGTGCCCTGGGCTATCAGGCCGCTCCCGTGATCAGAGGCGAACTCATCCTCAAGCAGGGCGACCGCATCTTTTCCACCCTCTGTTTCGGGATCGATCAGCGCCTCCACGCCCCGATCAGCGCGGCCTTGCAACCCAAGCTTTCCGCCACCGGCTCCGAGGTGCAGGGTATCCTCTCCGGCAGCGTGGATGGCCCGGAGTTCGCGGAGAACGGCATCGCTTTGGGCTATGGCCTCGCCGCGGAGATCAACGCCCGGATCGGCGACGAACTGCAGCTGCTTTCCCCCGTCTTCGACGTACCCACGGCCTTCGGTCTGCTGCCCAAGGTCCGCTCCGTCCGCGTGGCCGCCATCTTCAACGCCGGCATGCCGGAATACAACGCCACTTTCAGCTTTGTCCCGCTGGCCACCGCCGCCTTTTTCCGCGGCTACACGGATGAGGTGGATTACGTGGAGGTGAAAAGCCCCGACGCCAGCTCGCCCCAGCGCCACACCGCAAAGATCAGAAGCCTCTTCAAAGGCTGGCAGGTGGAGGATTGGAGCGCCTACGACGCCAATCTCTACAGCGCCCTCCGCTTCGAAAAATTCCTCATGTTCGTGATCATGCTCTTCATGTTTGTGATCGCCAGTTTCAACCTCACCGGCTCCATGCTGAAGACCATCGCCCAGAAGAAGCGCGAGCTCGGCCTCCTGAAAGCTTTCGGCTACCGCGAAACGGACCTGCGCGACCTCTTTTTGTACCAATCGCTGATCCTGGCCACCCTCGGGATCATTCTGGGATTGCTCATCTCCACCGCCCTGCTCCTCGTGCAGAAGCGCTTCGGCCTGCTCTCCATGGGGATGGGTGACGCCGGCGCGCTGCCTCTGCCGGTTAAATTCACCCTGTCGGATTACCTCACCGTGGTGCTCGTTTCCTATTTCATCACCCTCGTGAGCGTGATCCTGCCCCTGCTGAGGCTGAAAAAGATCAAGCCCATCGAACTCATCCGCCAAACCACCTAAAGGAACCATCATGGACAAGAAAGAACTTTATCTCATCGCCCTGGCCCAGGAGATCCGCTCCCAAAGGCTTTACGCCGCCCTGGCCAAAAGTTTCAGCCAGCCCGCCAACAGTGCCCTCTTCACCGAACTTCAGGTTCTTGAGGAAAACCACGAGGCCAAGCTGCGCCAGGCTTTCGGATATCCCCAACTGGAGCCGGACCCACTCCAACTCATGGAGCCCGACCTTAGCGGCACCGACCTTAATGATCCCGCCCTGTTGCTCCAATTCGCCATCGAACGCGAGACCAAAGCCGGCGGACACTATCTCGCCTTTGCCGCAGAGACCTCCGAGCCGGAACTGAAACAGCTGCTGCTGGAACTCGCCGCCGAAGAGGACAAACACCGCTCCCTGCTGCTGGCCGAAAAACAGCGGATCCTGGGCGCCCTTCAGTGGTTCGATCCCAGTGAGCTCGGCGGCTTCATGGATTTTTGAGGAGCTGCTCGGTGAGCGTTGATCAGACCGACTTTCTGGCCGAACCGGAGCTGGATTCCCGCGACGCCCCTCTGGCCGAGCGGCTCCGTCCCTCCAGCCTGGACGACCTCCGCGGCCAGGCCAAACTGGTGGCCAAAAACTCCCTGCTCAACCAGATGATCGCCTCCGGCGAATATCATTCCTTCATTCTCTGGGGTCCGCCCGGAACCGGGAAAACCACCATCGCCCGCATCATCCAGCGCTGTTCCGGTCACCGCTTTGTCCAGTTCAGCGCCGTCCTCTCCGGGATCGGCGACGTGAAAGCCGTGATGAAGGACGCGGAGTATTCCCACAAGCGCCAAAACCAGCGCACCATCATCTTCATCGACGAGATCCACCGCTTCAACAAATCCCAGCAGGACGCCTTCCTGCCCTATGTGGAGAGCGGTTCGGTGATCCTCATCGGCGCCACCACGGAAAACCCCTCCTTCGAGGTTATCCCGGCCCTGCTCTCCCGCTGTCACGTGTTCGTGCTCTCGATGCTCTCCGAGGAAGACCTCAGCGCCATCCTGGGCAAAGGCTTCGCGGAACTGGGTTTGGAGGACGACGAAGCCGTGCGGGGCTGGTTGGCCCAACAGAGCGGGGGAGACGCCCGCCGCGCCCTCAACCAGCTGGAACTGCTGGAACCTTGGCTGAAAGAGGATCCCCACCCCAACCTCAAGGAACTCGCCGCCATCCTCGAAAAGAAAACCATGTTTTACGACAAGGATCGCGAGGAACACTACAACCTCATCTCCGCGCTGCACAAATCCCTCCGCGGCTCTGATCCCCAGGCCGGGCTCTATTGGCTGGCCCGGATGCTGGAAGCCGGCGAAGATCCCCGCTATCTGGTCCGCCGCCTCATCCGCTTCGCCTCCGAGGATGTGGGTTTGGCCGATCCCAACGCCCTCCTCCAGGCCATCGCCGCCAAGGAAACCGTGCTGTTTTTGGGGATGCCGGAAGCCAGCAATGCCCTCGCCCAGTTGGTGGTCTACCTGGCCACCGCCCCCAAAAGCAACGCCCTCTATACAGCCTACTCAGCCGCCGCCGAAGACGCCCGCAAAACCAGCCACTTCGGAGTTCCGCTCCACATCCGCAACGCCCCCACCCAGCTGATGAAAGAGCTCGATTACGGCAAGGATTACCGCTACGACCACGAAAGCTCCAATCACTACTCCTATCAGAAGTATTTCCCGGACCAGATGCAGGAAAAGACCTACTACTCCCCCGGCGATTTCGGCTTTGAAAAAGAGATCGCCAAGCGCCTCGAATGGTGGCTGAAACTGAGGAACAAAGAATAGACTCGATCCGCTGGCGTCCAGCGAGCGCGACGAGCCTGAACTCCAGCACACCCCTCAAGCACCCCACCCAGTCACCACTTCACCACGCCCCAAAGACCCTGCGAAAAAACACTTGACGGAGCCGACAGATTTCAAAATAAGGAACGTCTTGCTTGGCTTCGCGGGATAAGCGCGCGGAACACTTCAGGCCATGTCCACTCAGTTTCCGGCGACGCCGGACTCCAAACAGAAAACGCGAATTTTATAAAATAGAGCCAAGGAGCGTCACATGAACAGGATGCTTGTTTTCACACTGCTTCTCGTATTGGCGGGAAGCCTGAATGCCTTCATTGCCGAGGGCGAATCGAACGTTTTCCCCATCACCGGAACCCCGGTGGAGGAATCTTTGCTGCCGGTAGCGCAGCAGGCCACCGGCATGCGTCCGGCCAGCCCCAACCCCTTCCGCGGAGGCGACCCCGCCCGGGTGGAGCTAACAGTCAAAGCCGGTGAAACGGCAACCTGCGGCATCTACAACCTTTCCGGCCAGCTTTTGCAGTCCCGTACCTATGCCCCCGGCAGCCACAGCTTTGCCTGGGACGGACTTGACCTCCAGGGAAACCCCTGCGCCAGCGGGATCTATCTGATCCGGCTGAAATCGCCCAGCCACAGTTCCAGCGCCAAACTGGTGCTGATCAAGTGAGGGAGGACAAGATGAACAAGCTTGTGCTTCTCACCCTGCTGCTGGCCGCCGGAACGCTTGCCGCGATCCCGGTGCTGACCAACGTAATGGCGGGACAGCTGGCAGATCAGATCTTGATCAGCTACAATCTGGCCCACGCGGACAACCTGCCCTGCGAAGTATCGGTGCGGGTGTCCAATGACGGCGGGGCCAGCTACACGATCATCCCGGCCACTCTGAGCGGCGATGTGGGAACCGTGGCGGCAACAGCCGCCGGTGCCCAGTATCAGATCAACTGGAGTTACGCTTTGGACGGAGTGGGCAATGGGGACAGTTACCGCGTGAAAGTGATCGCCGATGACGGGGCGGGCGTAGTGGAGCCCTTGATCTTCACGCCACCCGCCGGCAGTTACAACTCCCCGCAAAATGTAAACATCAGTTGCCCCACAAACGGCGCCACGATCCACTACACCCTGGATGGCGACGATCCCGATGCCGGTTCGCCGGTGTATTCCGGCCCGGTCTCGATCAGCGAGACGGCCACGCTGAAGGCCAGGGCCTACAAGCCGGGCTGGACCCCCAGCGCCATTGGCAGCGCGGAATATGTCATCGCCCCTTCGAACATGATCTTCCTTCCGGGCGGTTCATTCACAATGGGCGACACCCGGGGACAGGGAGACATCGACGAACTTCCCACCCACAGCGTGATCCTGAGTCCCTATTACATCGGCCGGTGCGAAGTGACCCAAAGCGAGTGGCAGGCTGTGATGGGCTCCAATCCCGCCAGCGGCTACGGGGTGGGGCCAACTTATCCCGTCTATTCCGTCTCCTGGTATTCCATCCTGAAATATTGCAACCTGCGGAGCCTGGCCGAGGGCTTCACCCCGGCCTATTCAATCTCCGGATCCACCGACCCCGTCCAGTGGGGCAACGTGCCCTCGAGCTGGAATACCACCTGGAATGCCGTGGTGTGCGACTGGACCGCAAACGGCTACCGCATGCCCACCGAAGCCGAATGGGAATACGCCGCCCGCGGTGGGACCAACACCCCAGACTACCTCTACGCGGGTTCGGACGATATCGATGCCGTGGCCTGGTATCTTGGAAACAACGTGCCCGATGGCACCAAACCCGTGGGCACCAAGGCTCCCAACGGCATTGGAACCTACGACATGACCGGCAATGTTTGGGAATGGTGCTGGGACTGGAGCGGCGACTACAGCGCCGGCACCCAGGCAAATCCCACCGGACCGGCCACCGGAGACTACCGGATCATCCGCAGCGGCTTTTGGCTGAACACCGGGGTTTTCTGCAGGGTCTCAAAGCGTTACAGCAACTACGTTTACGACCCAGGCTTCTACGTTGGCTTCCGACTTTGCCGGACCGGGCTGTAGGGCTGGGGGAGCCGATGTTTAAAGCTCCTTTGCTGATCTTACTGCTGTGCTGCCTGCTTTCAGGCTTGGCAGCGCTTCCGCGGGAACTGGTGGTGGTGGAAGTGGTTACAGGTACTTGGTGCCAATATTGCCCCGGCGCAGCCATGGCCTGCCACGATCTGCTGGCAAACGGTCACCCGGTCGCCGTTATCAAGAACCACACCGGCGATAGCTTCACGAACCAGTATTCCGAAGCCCGCAACGATTACTACAACCCCACCGGGGTCCCCACCGCCTGGTTTGACGGCCTGAATCAAAGCTCCGGAGGCAGCGCCACCCAATCCCTCTACTCCACTTATCTGCCCCGGGTGAACGCCCGCCTGAGCGTGCCCTCACATTTCACGATCAGCGCCCAGGGCGTCCAGGCGGGAAGCCAGCTGGAACTGGCGGTTACCGTGGCCAAACCCGAGGCCGACACCAACACCAACGTTAGGCTGCACGCCGTTCTCACGGAATCCCACATCGATTTTCCCTGGCAAAACCAAGCCACGCTGGAAAACGTGAACCGCCTCATGCTGCCGGACCAGAACGGAACCGCAGTCAACCTCGCCACCGGAGGTTCCGTCACCGTCAACTTGAGCTTCACTCCGGATCCCGGTTGGCAATTGGCCAATTGTGAACTGATCTTCTTCCTGCAGAACATGAGCACCAAAGAGATCCTCCAGGGCGTGAAGTATCCTCTGGGCGAACTGGCGGGATACTATCCGCTTTCCGGGAACGCGCTGGCGTTTCCGGACACCTATGTTTCCGGAACGGCAACCCTGCCGCTGACCATCACGAATTACCAAGATACCCCGGTTTCCGGCACCATCGCCAGCGACAACCCGGCATTCACCAGCAGCGTGACGAACTTCAGCCTCCCCGCCGCCTCCTCCCTCACGGCCATAGTTACCTTCACGCCCACCGCCGCGCAAACCTACACCGGAACCCTCACTGTAAGCAGCGACCTGTTGAACCACCCGAACCTGAACGTGAGCCTGGCCGGAACCGGCTACGCCAACGCCGCGCCGACGGTCGCGAACCTTATGGTGACCGGGCCGCCGGTGTTGTATCAGCAGCAGTCCGCCAGCTATGATTTCATCGACCCGGACGGCGATACCGAAGGCGCTTCCGCCTATCAGTGGTTCAGGTACGAAAACGGCGTTCCCCAGGCTATCGCCAACGCGACCGAAATGTTTTACCGGGCCCTGAATGAAGATTTGGGCTTTCCCATCGCCGTCCAGGTGACCCCCGTGGACCAGAACGGCATGGCCGGAACGCCGGTGATGAGCCCTCTCACGCTTCCCATCGAAGTGCTGCCCCCGCCCCAAAACCTGCAGGCAACCTTCATCCCGCCCGCCACCGTGGAACTAACCTGGGAACACCCGGAACACTTTGACGGCCGGGGCTTGGCCGGGTATCACGTCTTCCGCGACGGATCCGTCATTCAGACCATCCCCTCACCCGCCACCCTCTCCTTCAGTGATGCCAACGTAGCGGCCGGAACCCACGCGTACTGGGTCCGCGCGCTTTTCAACGATCCCCTGATGCTTTCAGGCCCGTCCAACGTGGTCTCCGTAACGGTTACTGTGGCCGCCGACGACCAGCTGGCCTCCCCGGAGATCGGGGTGAGCGTTTTCCCCAACCCCTTCCGGGGCGCCACCGCGGTCCGAGTTCAAAGCGGGGCCGGAGCCGGGATCGAATTCGCCGTCTACAACCTCCGCGGCCAGATCGTTAAAAACGTGAACCTCACCGCCGATCTGGCCGGAACCGCCAGCTTCAGTTGGGATGGAACCGACAACCTGGGCCGCCCGGTGAACAGCGGCGTCTACCACTACCGGATGTCCAGCGCCGGAAAACTGAGGTACGGCCGCCTGATCCTGATGCCCTGAACGCCTCGGTTCTCGGGCAGGCGGCAGCCCTTGCCAGAATGGCCAGGCACCACTGTAGTCGAGCTATGTATGAGCGTCGAATACAGCAGAACCCTGTCTTCCCATTTTCATACTGATTCATCTGGATCGAACGGATCAACGGATCAAACGGATGAAAGGAACACCGGAACACCGGACATCCCTTTCATCCTGTTCATCCCTAATCAATCAATTCGTGGAAACTCGTGTCTTCGTGGACAATACTATTATTAAGTATCACCCAAACATGCAAGTGGGTATCACCTGTCACAGTGGCCGTAAGTGTTTATAGGATTGTGAGATGAATAGGACTGGCTTTAGACTGTGTCACAGAGGTGTTTGGACGTTTTTGGACGTTTCAGTATCAGGGTTTTTGCAAATTTGGACTCATTTCAGGGTATTTTCAGACCATCGAATTTGGGAAAACTATTAGCTCATTTTTTACGCTGCGCCAGTAGTGCGTGGTAGCGTCTCAAAGGTTGGTGTAAAATTGGTTGATGCCAGATGAAGAAAAAGG
>CAZVXH010000060.1:0-16794 GCA_964631015.1 uncultured Candidatus Cloacimonadota bacterium
TTAAGATTCGCTGTTTGTTCTTATGGTTAGCTATCTCGTGACGACACCATCTAGTTTTCGGAAGGGAAACTATGTTTCCGGCAGCAGACTGGGAAATAACCTTGAGTCCAAAAAAGAGGTTTGATGCCGTGGTGACATCCGAACCATATTATTTTACCAACATTTATGGTGAAACAAAATATCATGATTCGGAAACCTACAATATTTCGGGCACCTATACGGTTAAGAAAGTCACACGCAGTGAAGTGACCATAGCATACTCAGATGATAGTTGGGACATGTTAATTACGATAAATCCTTTTACCGAAGAAGGGATTGTGGTAAAGGGTAATAATTTTGGTTTCCCCAGTTTTGATATCCGAGATCCGGAAATAACGCCTTAAGTGTCCAAATAAATGACGAAACCTGAAGTATCGCATCAGAACAAACAGCACTAAAATGCTGCTTCCCAAGTTGCGATTGACTTGCTGAGTGGGTCGCAGCAAATATCAGTCGCTGTAACAAATTGAACCTGTGAAGGAGAATCGTATGATTAAAAAATTGAGCCTGGCATTACTGATGCTCATTGCCATGTTGGGCATCGCGGCAGTAACCGCGAACATCAGCCTCGAGCAATATCTTGAGGGGGCTGAGCCGGCCCCTTCCGCGGACCATGTGAACAGTATCCTGAAGGCCGATGTGTTTGCGTATTTCGAATTGGAATCCGAGTATGGCACACCACTTAAAAAGAGCAACTTCAAATCCACCAAAGAGTATAAAGTGCTTGCCGACTCCCTGGCCGTCGTCAAGAAAGAACTGCTCAAGAAAACCTTTTATGTGGTGGAAGAAGTGGAGTTTGAAGAATTCAATCTGCAAGCCGGCAAGCTGAAAGCCAATACCAACAATTCTGACTTTGCCCCTTACTCCTTCCATGATCCCCGGGTGGTGGACGGTTATTTGTTTGAGAAACTCCCCTTCGGCAAGGAAAACGTTTTGGGGGCAAACTGGTACTCCAGATCCTTTCAAATGACTGCAAAAGAGGCTGAAAACCTGGAGGACGGTACCTGCAAGGTCTACATTATCTTCAAGGTAACCGGTTCAAAAAAGGTGAAGTTCAGCTCACCCCGCATGTATGCGGAACACGATGGCCCCTACGCGGATAAATTCAAGGTGGTGATAACACCCGCGAAAGGCAATGAAGCCTACTTTGTGAGGGACTTTGTAAGCACCCAGGCCAAGAAAAAATAGCCAGTCTTTGAACCGGCCACACCTCCTGGTTTTTCGCGGTTGCGATATAACTACTGATAGAACGAGCCCGCGCTGCAGGCAACGTGGGGCTTTAACAATATGAGCGGGAGTTGCTTAACTGCTCTTCCGGCTGATACACTGCTGCTGGCGCACCGTGTTTTTCTAACTGGCCATGATCGGTAAACCGACTGACTAACAATGTTATCTACCCAACCCCCGCGTGGCAAGGGTAGTAAAGTCCTATCTGCGCAATATTAGGGGATTGTTGCAGTTTACAATTTCTCGATTGTCACGGCATGATGCCATTTGCCTAAATCATTGAGGCAATTTACATAATCAACTGACCCTTTGTAGATTGGTTGGCGGAATATGCCAGCCCGACTTTAATAAGCCCAAGCTGATGGTAAAACTTGCTACGGCTGTTTTATTCTATTCCGGGGTTTGTTTCAGGGTGGCCAGATTGGCCAGCCGGCTGGCCAGATCGGCGGCGAATTGTTCGTCGGAAGCGTGGGGGTCGCGGGTTGCGTACCAAACCGGGCAGGGCGCTTCTCCGCAGTCGGCGCAGGAGGCAAAGCCTTTGTCCGCGACGCATTGGAAGATGGGGCAATACTCCGCGTCATAGAAAACCGCCCAGGGGATCTTGCCGCCCAAGGCCACGCAGCCCGCGCATTCGGTTTTGTAGGCCCGGCAGTCGCTGGAACAGCAGACTCCGCAAACGCTGAGAACATTCATTTCACGCTCCTTGGCAGGGGATCAGGTTTCCGCCGCGCCAGGCACCAATTCTTTCAAAATGGCCAGGGCGTGTTCTTTGGCGCCGGCTCCGTTTTCCGCCACGGGGCCCACGCAGGAGGGGCAGCCGTCGTGGCAGGGGCACTTGGAAACGAGGTCCAGAGCGGCTTTAAGCACCTGATCGTGGAGGTCGAAGAGTTTGCGGGAAAGGCCGATTCCGCCGGAGATATTGTCGTAGATGAGGATGGCGGGTTTGCCGGCCGCGAGGGGTGAATTGTCTTCGCAAAAGACATCGATGTCCTTGCGGTCGCACATCACAAAGAAGGGCGACAGATTCACCAGCAGATAGCCGAGGGCGGAAATTCCGCTCTGCATCTGCACATTCTGCTCCGCGAGGCGGTGGCAGCGGGGACAGAGGGTAACCAGGTTTTCGCTCGCGTTGGCTTCCTCCGCGGAGGCGAATTTGCGGAAAGGAACCAGATGATGGACGTGGTGGGCCTCCTCGGTTTCGGCCAGGCCGCAATGCTGGCAGAGGAAACTGTCGCGCTTGCGCACGGCGACCGAAATGACGCCCCAGTCCTTGCCGTAGTCATTTTTGCCGATGTTCCACAGACCCTGGGCTTTCACGCGGGCCACGGTCTTGTCGGCCAGCCCGATCCACCAGGCTACAGTCTGCAAGTGGGTTGGGGGCAAATCCAGCGGCTCGCGGCCGATTATTTCCTGGCTGTAAAATTTCAGTTTTTTAAATCCGGTGATGGTGGTGGTAACGGTTACCTGGCCCAGATATTTGTCCGCGCCTGAGGCCGTTTGGCGGTTCATCAGGGCGTTCACTTCGATCTCGGTGTCCCGGGTGGTCTGGGTGAAATAGTTCACTTCCACGGCTTCGATGGCGGCTTTGCGCTGTTCAAGGTCAAGCTTGGTGACGATCCAGGTTTCGCCGCGGTCAAGGTAGATGGCCCCCGGATGCACCATCCAGAGGGCGCTGGCGCCATCCACCCAGGCGATCAGCTCTTCTCCGGCCAGGATCTGAACCTGGTCCGAAATGTTGCGCAGCGAGACTTCCGCCGCGGGGTAGGCTTCCGGAACGCCGATGTAGCGCGGCCCGGCCTTGCGCGCCTTGCCTTCGGCCACCAGCACTTCCAGATGGGGGAAGATGTGTTCCGGACCCAGGCTGCCAAAGCCTTCGCTTTCCAGCAGGGCGAGGTCGTGGATGGCGCAGAGCAGCTGGCTTTGGAGGATCTCGCGATGGTCCGGCGAAATGAGGGCGTGTTCGGGATTGTTGTCGAAGAGGAAGCCGGGATTTTGGCAGATGTACTGGTCCAGCGGGTTGGCGCTGGCCACCAGGATGGCGAGGGCCGTGTTGCCCTTGCGGCCTGCTCTTCCAGCCTGCTGACGGGTGGCGGAAATGGTGCCGGGATAGGTGTTCAGAAACACGGCGTCCAGCCCGCCGATGTCGATCCCCAGTTCCAGAGCGTTGGTGGACACCACCAGGCCGATGCTGCCTTCGCGCAGTTCCTTTTCGATCTCGCGGCGGTGGGCGGCCAGATAACCACTGCGGTAACTGCGCACGCGGTCCTTGAAAGCGCTGGCTTCGCTTAGATAGAGGAACAGGATCTCCACGCTGCGCCGGGGTCCGCAGAAAATGATGGCCTGGCCCCGCCCGTAGAGCCAGCGTTTGGCCAGAAAAGTGGATTCCAGCATGGCGCTGCGCCGGATGCCCAGAGCGGCATCCACAATGGGCGGATTCACGATCAGAAATTCTCGCCGGCCGTGCGGCGAGGTGTCTTTATCTATCAGGCGCACAGGGCTTTCCAGCAGTTCCTCAGCCAGTTCGCGGGCGTTGGCGACCGTGGCGGAGGTGCAAACAAACTGGGGTTGGGCGCCGTAGAGGGCGCAGATCCGCCGCAGACGGCGCAAAACGTTGGCGCAGTGCGAGCCGAACACCCCGCGATAGATGTGCACTTCGTCGATCACCACCCAGCGCAGATGGGCGAAAAAGCCGCTCCAGAGCGTGTGATTGGGCAAGATGCCCAGATGCAGCATGTCCGGATTGGAAAAGATCAGCCCGGCCTGGTTGCGGATGCGGCGCCGGGTTTCCGAAGCGGTGTCTCCGTCGTAGATGGAGCAGTTCAGTTTCGGCGCTTTGGGGTTGTGGCGAGCCAAAGCCTCCGCCAGAGCCAGCATTTTCTGGGCCTGGTCCTGGGCCAAAGCCTTGGTGGGGAAAAGCAACAGGGCGCGGCTGGCGGGGTTGAGCAAATGTTCCTGGAGAATGGGAAACTGGTAGCAGAGGCTTTTTCCGCTGGCCACACCGGTGCTGAGCACCAGATTGTCACCGTTCAGGGCGGCGTCGATGGCCTCACGCTGGTGCGAAAAGAGGCGGTCGATGCCCTGTTCACGCAGCAGAGCCAGCAGTTCCGGCCTGGTTTGGGGTGGAAAATCGGCCCAAACAGCCTCCACCGGTTCCAAAGACTGGCGGGCGACAATGTTCGCGCTGAATTTTTGGTCCCGCAGCAGACCATCCAGGAAGTCCTCCACATCTGGCTGGAGGTAGCTGTTCATTTGATCACGGCCAGGCGCCGGAACTGCTTGTGCCCGTCCGCGTCCAGACGCAGAAAGTAGATCCCCGCGGCAAGGTTCAGGGCGTGTTCCGCGCTGTTGAAGCCGTTCATGGCTTGCGTGCTCAGGAGTTTGCGGCCCTTTAGATCGTAGATGGCCAGGCTGAACGGCGTTTTGGCTGCCGCTTCCACGGTAAAGGAACCGCGGGAGGGATTGGGATAAACGTGGAAGGTATTCGGCGACACAAGCTCCTCCTCCACAGCCACATAACCCCCCTCGCCGGTGATCACGATGTCGTCCAGGTAGAGCGCCAGGGCGTCCCAGGAAACGCAGTTGAAAGCCAGATGAACGCTCTGGCCCTGCCAGGCGGTGAGGTCAAAGCTGTATTCGGTCCAAGCCGCGGGCACAGCCAGCCAATTGCCGGCATTCAGAGCTGTGAAGCTGGCGGGAAGGGCATCCGTGGCTGAGATCAGCACCCTCAAGCGCTCCAATCCGTAATCCGCGGTGTGGGAGCGGGCCCAAAATGACAGGCTGGGAGTCAAGCCCAGCTGCAGCCGCGGAGAGATCAGCCAGTCGTCGTTGGGCGGGTTTTCCACGTTGAAAGCAGCCGCCATCGCCGCGCCGCTGTAAGCCGTGATGCCCGCCAGAGTAGGTGTGAGCTGCGAGGGAAAAAAACTCAGCCAGGCCAGCGGTTCACCCAAGCCCGGCACCGGCGAAGGCCAGTTGGACCAGGTTGGTGAGCCGTCCAGATCGAGGTTCTGCCAATCCGGAACGCTTTGGCTGAAAGGCGCGCAGGCCTCGAAACCCTGCTGCAGGATGAGGTTGGGTATGAGGTCCGGAATGTGCACGGTGACCGTGTTGGAAGGGTCAGAGAGTTCCCCCGCTTGGTTTTGGGCCAGCACATAGTAGTAGAAAAGCTGCCCGGGCGCCACCTCGAAATCCTGATAAAACAGGTCCTGAGTGGCAGCGAGGAACACGCCGTTGCGAATCACGCGGTACAGGGTGGGATTGCCTTCTGACGGCGCTTCCCAGGCCAGTTGAACATGGTCGGTGATGTAGTAGGCACTCAGAGCTTGGGGCGCGCCGATCCCTTCGCCGGCGGTGCTGAAGCTCCAAACCGGTCCGGGATGGGTCTCCCCGTCCGCGTGAGCCACCACCTGCCAGTGGTAGGTGGTGAGCATGTCCAGCGGCTGCGGAGGAGTCCATTGGGTAACGCCAAGTCCCTGCGCCACAAGCTGCAAGGCTTCCGGAGCGGAACCCAGCCAAAGGTCCCAGGCTGAGGCGTTGCTCTGCCACTGAAGGTCCGTGCCAACCTGCACTCCGGTGGCTTGGTCCGGCGGCTGCGGATGCCAGGGCGCCAGGCTGTAGGGTGTGATCTCCAAACGCAGATTGGGATAAGCCGCACGGGCGTAAAAACTGGCCGGACCCGGCGGAGGATCGGCTGGATCGGGATCCAGGGTGTGGCTGGCGAACACAATTCCCCGCACTTCCGCGGCTTCGGTGCAGAGAAAATCGTCGGCGTTGGAGCCGAAATCCGGATCGTTTTCATCCACGGCGAGCAGCAGATTGTCCGTGCCGTTGTACTGGAAAAGCGAGTCCAGCCCAATGTTCAGCCAGCCCTGGCCGGGAATCCCGCCGTCAAACTGAGCCTCTCCCAGGATGCCCTCGAACACCAGGACCAGACTGTCCAGCGGCACCCAGGTTTCCAGCTGGTCCCGCTCGGTGTGGCCCAGATATATCTTCCAGTCCGTGCTGCTGGAAAGAAAGTACGTGCTGGGGATGTTGTACTGAAAAGAGACGGCGCTCACCGCGCCGGTAAGTCCGATGGCTTCGGACCTGTACACCTGCTGCGAATAACTGTAGCGGGAAAATGGCTCGATGGGCAAATACTGGTTCACCAGCGTGCCGGCGCCGATCTGGACTGTCTCCGCGCCCAGACAGACACAACCCAACAGCAACAGCAGCAAGCCCGTTCGGCGCATCAACTCCTCTTTTGCCAGATACTTAGCTGCACTTTTTTCAGCATGTGGCGGCGCTCTTCGATCCTCAGGGTCTGCCACAGGTCCAGCGGTTCCGCGATCAGTTCGAAGTCCTTGTCCAGAATCTCTTTGATTCCTTCAGCGGCATAAAGTGGCTCGCCATCCTTGCGGAAACCGCCGACGCGGTCTGCGGCGCGGGTGATCTCAGGGTCCCAGGCATAGCCGTCCGCCATGGCCAGGATACCCTTGAAATTCAAGAGCTTATGAATGTCCCGCAGGAAGCGGCCGGGGTTGATGGCACCCTCGACCGCGTTTTCGGCCAGGATGAAGTCGTAGCCGCCAAACTTGGCCATGAGGTTGGAAACGTCCGCCTGCCAGAATTCCACCCGGGCGGCGGCTTCCTCCAGTCCGAAGTCGGCAAGCTTCTTCTCCACATAGCTTTGGATCTCGCCTTCATCATCGCGCAAATAGCGGATGTAGCCCTTTTCCTTCAGCTGGGTGGCCAGGCGGATCAGCCGGGTGGTGAAATCCAGGCCGGTCACGGAAGCGAAGGTTTGGGCCAGTTCGAAAGTAGCGCGTCCGGTCTTGCAGCCCAGATGCAGGGCTTTTTTGCCTGCCAGGGGAGCGATCCAGGGCCGTAGCGCTTCCACCAATCTGGCTTCGAAGTTCTTCCCGCCCAAGGGGTTGTCGCCCCAGTTGGCATCGCACCAGGGGATGATCGCGGGGTCGGATTCATGTGCTTCTTCGTGTTCAAGCAGCGGCGCGGCGCTGGCGATGTAGCGGAAGCCGGCGTGCTGGTAAAAATGGCGGCGGAAGGCGTAGCGCGAGTTGCGCAGCGCTTCGTTGCCGGTGGAGATCCAGGAACCGCCTTTGATCAGGTTGTGCCGGCCATCGAAGGTGGGAACGCTGAAGTCATCGTAGATGGGATGGATCTTGAAGCCGGGAAAAGCGTAAATAGGTGTTTCCGTCCACTGCCAGACGTTGCCGATCACGTCGAAGAAATCGCCGCTGGCAAAGCGGTCCACCGGACAGGGGGAGGCCCACCCTTCGAGGTTGATGTTGC
Organism: uncultured Candidatus Cloacimonadota bacterium; assembly: GCA_964631015.1. Lineage (GTDB taxonomy): Bacteria > Cloacimonadota > Cloacimonadia > Cloacimonadales > Cloacimonadaceae > Syntrophosphaera. The sequence continues at coordinate 7,555 of CAZVXH010000060.1, forward strand.
CCGGAGCCTTGTCCCAGAGAGGCTGATCGGTCTTTACACATGTATCCCGCAGTTGCATCCACTCTTCTTCGCTGGGCAGGCGGATCGGGCGGCCCGTCTGTTTCGCTTTCCAGTTGCAGAAGGCCTTGGCCTCCAGATAGTTGCACTCCACCGGCCAGTTCCGCGGCAGGGGGGTCTCGCTGGCCATCAACCGCAGCCTGTAGCCGTCTGCAGTTTTTTTCCAGAACCGCGGCAACACGGCCTGCTGCCAGCTCAGCCAGGACCAGCCTTCCTCGGTCCAATACTCTTTTTGCTGATAGCCGCCGGCCTCGATGAACTCCAGAAATTCAGCGTTGGAAACCAGATATTGGGAGGCTTCGAAAGGCTGTATCGCGAAGGTCGCGCGGCCGTATTCGTTGTCCCAACCGTAATAGGGATCGCTGTCATCGCGGCCCAGGGAAACTTTTCCGCCCTCCACGGGCAGCAGTTCGTTCTTTGGCGCCGCCCCGCTTTCGGGGCAGACAGCCCAGAAATCCAGCTGGCGCACCTTGTCCAACGGCAGCTGGCGGATCAGCACCGATGAGGTTTCCAGATGGATGCGCTGGTGCTCGATGCCCATGATCACGCCCCACCAGGGACTGTACCAGCTGATGCCGCCAGCGTCCAAAGGCAGATCGGATATCAGTTTGTCCACTTTGGCGCGCACCTCGTTTCGGTAGGACCGCACTTTGGGGATGGAAGGCCAGTCGTAATGCGCTTCGTTCAGGTCGTCCCAGCTCATTTCGTCCACACCAATGGCGAACATCGATTCGAAGGCGGGATCTATCCGTTCTCCGATCACGCGGCCGATGATGAGTTTGTTGATGTAAAAAGCAGCGGTGTGGCCCAGATAGAAGACCAGCGGATGCCGCAGCGGATCGGCCCGCAGATAGAACACGGAGTCGTCGGCCAGGCTTTCATAAAGCTTGGCTTCGATGGCGCAAGTCTGATTAAAATAGTGGCGGATCCTGGCGCGCAGCACATCCGGATCAGCTTCCCGCAAGTTGACGGTGCGGATTCCCTTGATGTCGTCCAATTTTGGCTCCTGTGGCTGTTTTGATTCAATGAGCCAATCTTTCCGAGCTTTTCCAGGCTGTCAAGAACGAATTACGCCTACCCGCGTTACCCGCAAAAGTGTAATGCCTTCGTCTCGATATGAGCTCGCCCGAACAAAGCTTGACAAAGTCCGCGAGCCGCGTTATCCTGTAGTTGTAAGAAAATCTTTTTTGCATAACGAGGAAACATGAGCAGCACCCCCCGCGGCGAACGCCTGATCATCACTCTGCTGGGAAACCGCAACAGCGGCAAGTCCAGCCTTATCAACGCCCTCACCAACCAGGAAATTGCCATAGTCTCAGACACGCCGGGCACCACCACCGACCCGGTGGACAAGCGCTACGAGCTTTTGCCCCTGGGACCGGTGACCTTTTACGACACCGCCGGCCTCGATGACAGCGGCGAGCTGGGCGCCAAACGTGTCCAGGCCACCTTCCGGGTGCTTTTCCGCACGGACATGGCGATCTTCGTGAACGACGGCAACCCCTTTTCCTCCAGCGAGTTGGAGTTCCTGCAGCGCATCCGCGAGATGCATATCCCGCTGCTGGTGGCCTTCAACAAAAAGGACCTCCGCGACCCGGACCCCGCCAATCTGGATTACTGCCGGAAACACGGGCTGGCCTGGGTTTCCGTTTCCGCCAGCCACAAGGAGAACATTCTGGCGGCCAAGGAAAAGCTGATCGAACTGGCGCCGGCGCATCTGAAAGAGGACCGGCCCCTGGTGAGCGACCTCGTGCAAGCCGGCGAGCGCGTGATCCTGGTGACGCCGATCGATTCCGCGGCCCCCAAAGGCCGGCTGATATTGCCTCAGGTGCAGGTGCTGCGCGATCTGCTGGACAGCGGTACGGTACCCCTGGTGGTGCGGGAATTTGAGCTCAAGCAGGCTTTGGCCGCGCTGAAAGAAGATCCGGACCTCGTGATCACGGATTCCCAAGCCATCGAACTGGTGGTGCGGGATCTGCCTCCAAGCGTGAAACTGACCACCTTCTCCATCCTCTTTGCCCGCTACAAAGGCGATCTGGCCATTCTGGCGAACGGGATCCGGCAGATCGACAAACTCCGGGACGGCGACAAGGTCCTGATCGCGGAGGCCTGTTCCCATCACGTTCAGAAGGACGACATCGGCCGGGTAAAACTGCCCCGCTGGCTGCAGGAATTCACCCAAAAGGACCTCATCTTCGAAACCTACGCCGGCCACGATTTTCCGCCCAACCTGGAGGAATACGCGCTCTGCGTGCATTGCGGCGCCTGCATGCTCAACCAGATGGAGATGAGCCGCCGCATCGTGGAAGCCCAGAGGCGCGGTGTGCCGATCACCAATTACGGCCTCACCATCGCCAAGGTGCACGGCTACTTCGACCGCGCCATCGCCCCCCTTAACCTCTTTCCTACCGACAAATAGAGGCCCGAACGTTAGACTTTTCCAAAAGTTCCGTGTACTATTGGGACGAGCCTGAAGGATTGGATTAGAGAGAATAAACGATCCCTTAAAATCGCACGTTGCGCGACAAGTCCGGAGGGCGTCAGAACGTTAGCGAGGGTGCGTAAGCCCCTCGACTGGCGTCAAGTTGATTTAGTACATTTTTCCCCAAACCCCGGCCCAGGCTCACGATTCTGTGAGCCTGGGCCGGGGTCTGGGGGTGTTTCAAGTTGTGATTACTTCTCCTAACGAGGGGCTCCGATCGCTACGCTCTCTTCGCGCCCTCGCTATTGATCTGTCGCCCTCACGGGCTTTGCCCACACGTTTTTAAGGAAAGTCTTCAGTTTTTAAGGCTTTTTTTGCCCAGCTGCATCGGCCGGGCGATATAGCTGGTGTGCAGCAGTTTCCTGGCTTTGGGGGAGTTCGGCTCGCCCAGAAATTCCTTGTAAACCTTCTGGATGGAGGGGTTGTTGTGCGATTCGCGCCGCTCCATGTGCAGATCCTCGGCGTAAAGACCCTTGGCGCGCTGCATCCGCACCCGGTTCGTGGAGCGGTAGGGCTGTCCGCCGCCACCCACGCAGCCTCCGTGGCAGGCCATCACCTCCACGAAGTGGTAGGGTGGCTCCTGGCCGGCGATTTTCGCGGCGCGGATCTCGTTCATTAGCTTGCTCACGTTGCCGAGGCCGGAAGCCACGCCGATTCTGATCTCTTTGCCCAGGATCTCGATCTTTCCTTTTTTAATGCCCTGGGCGCCGCGGGTGAATGTGATGCTGGGATCTACCAGTTCGTGTCCCGTGGCAAAGCTGTAGGCCGTGCGCAGAGCGGCTTCCATCACTCCGCCGGAAGCGCCGAAAATGGTGCCGGCGCCGCTGTATTCGCCCAGCGGGTTGTCGGCTTCGCCATCCGCCAGATGAGGCAGGTCGATGCCCCGGGTTTTCAGCATGCGCGCCAGTTCGCGGGTGGTGAGGGTGAGGTCCACGTCCTTGCAGCCGGAGGCATACATGTCCTCCATCCTCTCAATTTCGTACTTTTTGGCGGTGCAGGGCATCACCGAAACCAGGAATATCTGCTTGGGGTCGATACCCATCTTCTCCGCCCAGTAGGTCTTAACCATGGTGCCCACCATCTGGTGCGGCGATTTGGAGGAGGAAAAATGGGGAATCAGGTCGGCGTGGAATTTTTCCAGATAATCCACCCAGGAGGGGCAGCAGGTGGTGATCAGCGGAAATTCCTCCGGATGGTCTTTAAAGATGTGCACGAACTCGCTGGCCTCTTCCATGATGGTGAGGTCGGCGCCGAAATTGGTGTCGAAAACGTAGTGAAAACCCAGTTCCCTCAGCGCGGTGTACATTTTCTTTACAACGTTGTGGCCGGGTTTGAGGCCAAATTCCTCACCCAAAGCCACTCTCACCGCCGGCGCTTCCTGCGCCACCAGCACCAGGTCCGGGTTGTCCAGCGCGGTCCACAGCGCGTCGGAATCGTCGTTTTCATAGATGGCGGCCACGGGACAGTAGGCCGAGCACTGGCCACATTTCACGCACTCGCTTTCCTCCAGTTTACGCCCAAAGGTTGGACCCACAAAGGTGTTGAAGCCCCGCTCACAGTTTTCCAGCGCGTGCACGTCCTGGATCTCGTTGCAAACATAAGAGCAGCGTCCGCAAACCACACAGTAAGAGGGGTCCAGCGTGATCGAGGGCGAGGATTCGTCCCGGGTCTGATACGGACGTTTTATCTGTTTGAGGCTCATGTGGCGGATCGCCAGTTCCTGCGCCAGGTCCTGCAGCTCGCAACGTCCGTTCTTCACACATTCCGGACAGTTGTTGGGATGGTTCGAAAGGATGATCTCCACCGCTTCGCGGCGCAGCTTGAGCAAGTCGTTGCCGGTGGTGCGGATCCGCATGCCCTCTTCGCAGGGTGAGCTGCAGGCCCGCATGGCTTTTCCGTTGATCTGCACCATGCAAACCCCGCAGTTGCCGAAAGCCGGCAGGTCCTCGTGGTAGCAAAGCGTGGGAACCTTGTAGCCAGCTTTGGTGCAGGCATGCAAAACCATCGTGTTTTTGGCCACCTCAGTGGCCTTGCCGTTCACATATACAGTTATCATAATTCATTCCTTTGAGCTGAAAATGCTTCGGGACCATGCCACAAACCGGCGAAAAAATGTCAAGCCTGCTTTGCGGCGGATAGGTTTCGGCGCAGCCAGCGAAACCACTTGACAGGAATGGAGGCCGACGGCAGAAAGAACTCAGTCAGGTCAGGATCTGAGGCCGGAGTTCCAAGCCGCGTCGGAAACGGATCTGGCCGCCAAAATAGTGATTGGAGAACCTGATGCCATGGAAGCCGGAACTGTTCTGACCAGTGTTTGGGAATACCTGAAGCTGGTGCTGCTGCTGAGCCTGAGGCAGTTCATCTTTTTGTTCGCGCTCACGCTGCTGCTGGGTTGGCTGATCCAACTGATCAACAAGAACCTGCTGAAAAACGCCTGGCAGTTGCTGGGCGGCAAGACCTATCTGTGGTTGTTCGGCTGGCTGAGCATTCCGGTGCACGAGTTGGGCCACGCGCTTTTCGCCGTGCTCTTCGGACACCGGATCGACCGTGTTGTGCTCTTCGATCCCCGGGCCACCAGCGGCAGCCACGGCCAGGTGCGGCACAGCTGGAACCAGAACAACATCTACCACAAGGTGGGCAACCTCTTCATCGGCATCGGGCCGATCATTCTGGGCAGCGTGGTGGTCTGGCTGCTGTCCCGCTGGCTGCTGCAAACCTCCTTTCAGGGCGCGCAGGCCCTGGACGCCCAGGCCGGTATCCCGCAACAGCTGCAGGCCATCCCCGCCTTTCTGCTGAACAGTTTTACCAACGCCCTGCTCATCTTCCGCGAGATCTTATCCGCCCTCAGTTGGAAAACCGCGCTGTTCCTCTATCTGAGCTTCGCGATCAGCACCAACATCAACCTCAGCGACCTCGACCTCAGCCACATCAAACCCGCCCTGCTCGTGATCATCCAGGTGATCCTGGTCTTCAATCTGCTCACCGCCTGGCTGGGTGAATTTTCGCTGCACTTCATGGACCGCCTGGAAACAGGCCTGGCCACCTTTTACGGCATCCTGGTCTATGTGCTGGTGCTGAATCTTGGCTTCCTGGCCCTCACCTGGCTGCTGCACCTGGCGGTCAAAAGGTAGATCCGCCCTAAAGTTCAGCCTGTCCGCCACTTGGCCGCCTCCCATTAACAACCCATTGGCTGGTTGGGATGTTAATGGGAGGCTGACGGGAAGTGGATAAGAAGTATGATCAGGGCGGAGCCTGAGGATTAAGCCTTTGTTACCGGTTTTACATGCAGATTGGGTCCATAAATAGTGGGTAACGGGGGCTTTGCCCTGTGGACATCAGTCTGATGGTTGCACGGACTTGACGGGGCCTTCGCGAACAAGCCCCGCGAGTAGGTGGAGGGGTGCCTTCCGAGGCACTGGGACTGATTCCGCAACACACTGTGAGACAGGCTGATGCTGCTGCCGTGGATGCTCCGCGTCGCTCGAAGCCAGCGAAGGCAACGGTCAGATCAGAGCGTGGAAAACCTTGTTCAGGGCCTTGATATGTTTGGCCACAACGCGGTCGCGCGTGTTTTTGGCAGGATGGATCACGCTTACGCCGGAGGAGTTGACGCCGCCGATCTCCACCAGGAAGGCCCGGGTGCCGTGCATGTGAAAAAAGTAATTGCGGGCAGTTCCCATGCGGGTTCCGGGGACTGGGCTGACCTCGTAATTGCCGCGCAGCCAGTCCTTGGGAAGCTGATTGGCATAGGCCTGGGCGAATTCCTCCAGTTCCGCGTAGGCAGCGGCCTGTTTGGCTTTGGCGCGGTCCAGGGCGGGCAGGAAGATCTTTTCGCTGAGCGCGCCGGAGGGTGAGCTGTGATAGAAGATCGCGTAGTCGAAATGCTGTTTTTGGGCCAGCAGGGTGATGGCCAGGATCTCCTTTTCCGAGGAGGCTTCGGGGCCTTTGTAATTTGGATGTGTGGGCGGCAGGGCCTCAAATTCGTCCCAAAAAACGGGATAGTTGCGGTTGAGGTCCACCCCGTCAGCGGGGAGGTCCAGCTTGCCGTTGGAGTTGGTGTCGCGGTTGTTTTTGCGTTTGTTGGCGCTGAGGCCGGCGGAAACCACGCGGTGCCCCTCCGGATTGAGGGTGGGCACGATCCAGAAGCGGAAATTGTCCAGGATGGCATCGATCTTTTTACTCGCGCGGTTTTGGGTGGCCAGCCGCTCCGCCCAGTCCAGCACGACTTCCAGGCCCAGCACCTCATCACCGTGATGCTGCCCGATCAGCAGCACGTTGCGCTTGGCAGCGGAGCGGCCGATGTCCAAACAGTAAATGGGCAGGTTTTCGCTGCCGCTGAAGCCGATGATGTTCAGCCGCGCCAGAGCGGGATTGAGTTCCACGATCCGCTGCAGGCGCGCGAACATCTGCTCCGCGGGCTGATAAGCCCGGTCCAGCGGATACACGTTGCCCCGCGTTCCGGCGCAGGCGGAGGCCAGCAGAGCGAGCAGCAGCAAGCCCAGGCGATGATATGTTGTTCGACGCATGGATGCCATTTTACGCGGGCGTGTCTTTCCGTCAACCCCTTTGCCCGCTGAAGTCCTTCCAAACACGCAAAGTACCTCAACGCAACATACTGCTTGACAAGATAGGGACGATGGGATTGACTGCCCTGAGATAGAGGTTCAATAATATATGTGTTCCCGAAATAAACAGATAAGTGGCCTGACTGACAGCATTTTTTGCGAAAAAGCATTTGCGCGCGCAGATGCTTTTTTTTTATCCCGGAGGAAACATGAACAGCAGTGAGATCATTCGCCTGGCCCTGGCTGAGGACATCGGCAGCGGCGACATCAGCACGGCCTATCTGGAGTTGGAACCCGTTCCCGAGCAGGCCTTCATGATCGCCAAAGCCAAAGGCGTGCTGGCCGGGCTCGACATCGCCCGCGAGGTTTTCCTCACCGTGGACAAAGGCCTCAAGATCACGCTCTACAACCGCGATGGGGACGAGGTGAAGCCCGGCGCCGAGATCATGCGCGTGGAGGGCAATCCCGCCAGCATCCTGCAGGGCGAGCGCACCGCGCTGAATTTTCTGCAGAGGATGAGCGGCATCGCCACCCTCACCCGCGCCATGGTCCGCGAGCTGGAAGGCAGCCCTGTCCGTTTGCTTGACACTCGCAAAACCACACCGCTGCTGCGCGGCCTGGAAAAATACGCCGTGCGCGTGGGCGGAGGCTTCAACCACCGCTTTGGCCTCTACGACATGGTGATGCTGAAAGAAAACCACATCCGCGCCTGCGGCGGCATCTCGGAAGCCGTGACCCGCGTGAAGAAACACAACACCGCCCACAAGATCGAGGTGGAGGTTACCACCATCCAGGAACTTGAGGAAGCCGTACGCGCCGGAGTGGACAGGGTGATGCTGGACAACATGAACCTCACCCAGATCCGCGCCTGCGTGCGCCGCTTCGGCAAAAAGGTGGAACTCGAAGTTTCCGGCGGAGTTACCCTCGCCAACATCGCCAAACTGGCCCAGACGGGCGTACATTATATCTCCAGCGGCGCTCTGACGCATTCCTACCAGTCGCTGGACATCAGTCTTTTATTTAAGGAGTGACGATGGAAGAACAACTGCGCACCCTGGCAAAAATGCAGAAACTGGACGACCAGATCGGTGCCCTGAGGCTGCTGCAGCAACAGCTGCCCCAGGAACTAAACGACATCATCGAGCGGGTGGACGCCGCCACCGCGAACCTGCTGGGCAGCGAAACCGAACGCGCCGAAACCGAAAAGAAACAGCGCGCCCTGGAAGGCGAAATCAAACAAAACCAGGCCACCATCAAAAAATACGCCACCCAACTTTCCGATATCAAGACCAACAAGGAATACAAGGCCCTGAACAGCGAGATCGCCTACCTGAAGGACAAGATCTCGGAGCTGGAAAGCCAGGAACTGGAACTGATGGAAGAAGAGAACATGGCCAAGCAGAAGGTGGAGCAGGACAAGAAAGACCTCGCGGCCGCGGAAATGACCAAGCGCGAACGCGAAGGCGACCTGCGCGAAAAGATCGAATCGCTGGACGCCGAGATCGACAAACTTCGCGCCGAACGCACCCAGCTGGCCCAGACCCTGCCCCAAAACCTCGTGCGCCAGTATGCCAACATGATCAAGAACAAGGGCAACTGCGCCGTGGTCTATGAGCGCAACGGGGCCTGCGGCGGCTGCGGATTCGTGATCCGACCCCAGATCCGCATCGAACTGGAACTGCGCAAAAAAATCAATTTCTGTGAAAGTTGCGGCCGCATCCTGATGGAGGAATTCCCGGACCTCTGAACCCTCCCTGCCGGCGGCAACCGGCTTGGCCTGCAATTCTTTAGCGGGATTGGCCAATTTATTGCTTGACAGAAAAGCAGAACGAAAGTATTAGATTTTTTTCAGGCCCCTTGCGGGGGCGTTCATAGAGTGATTGAACATCCACTGAATGGTTTGATTGCGAACCAAGGCAAAAAAAATGTCAATATCAGGATACGGACGGGGCATCCTTGGTGCAGGGCTCTGACCGTCCGGTCAATTAACGTATAACCCTAAACATAAAATGGGAAAAGGAGATATCCTATGAAAAGAACCCTTCTTTTCGCGCTGCTGCTGATTTTTGGAATCGGCATGATCAGCAACGTCTATGCCCAGATCAACGTTACCATAGGCAACGGGACCACCACCAA
>CAZVXH010000061.1:0-15448 GCA_964631015.1 uncultured Candidatus Cloacimonadota bacterium
ATTTTGAGAATCTGACCCTCAAACCCTTTACTGATGGGGGTTGGGAAGTTACAGGCCTCTGAGAATTTGAGATAATTTGAGATAATTTGAAGGGGCTACAAGCATAAGCAGCCTCCGAAAACGGGGAACCGGATCCGCTGACTCCACCGCTTTCGCCTTGATTCTCTGCCCCGCCCCAAGCGTATGTCATTCCGGGGAAGGGGCTTCAGCCCCCGGGGCCCAGGAATCTAGACCTATCCACCACCAAACCCAACTCTGTCATTCCGGGGTGGGGGCTTCAGCCCCCGGGGCCCAGGAATCCAGACCTATCCACCACCCAGCCCAACCCTGTCATTCCGGGGTGGGGGCTTCAGCCCCCGGGGCCCAGGAATCCAGACGGTCAAACCAACCCATCTTCACAGCCAAGTCGGGTTCGGCCCAGACGCGGTCTGAGTCGACACCCTCCCATGGCATTACCCAGAAGGCCTGGATTCCGTCTCTCCGCGCCCAAGGCGCTCCGCTCCGGAATGACGGAGGTTCGGGGCGGGGGGAACGATGTGGCTGGATTCCGGGGCCCCCACCCCGGAATGACATAACGGCTGAGTCTTCAGCTGTTACAGCCCGGGGTGGTCTTACCCCGCTCCCCCGGAATGGCAGAGCGGACGGGTCTTCAGGTGATACGGCCTCAAAGGTGTTACCTCCTCGGAATCCAGACCTCCCGGGAGTATCCCCCCAAAGGATCATCCCATTAACAACCCATTAACCTCCCCTTGAGTTCCCGTCGAACCAACGGGAAGTTAAGGGGAGGCGGGCAGGAGGCGGATGGGAGAGGTCTTAGGGCCGTTTGGACGAAACAATTCCCGCTGGGGCTGGGGCTGGCTATTACCGCAAGGCCGGGATTCGATTCACCCCACCGGCCAACAAGTTGTCCGGCGTGGACCCGCTTCCCCGGAATGACAGGCCAGAGCCCCGGAGCTGAAGCGCCACCCCGGAATGACACACCGGCTCATTTACCCACCTGAGATAAAAAAGAGAGGCTCATGTTCTCCCCGTCTCCGCGATCAAAAAAAGCCCGCCATAACAGCGGGCCTGGGTTCAAGGTGACGAAGTGATGCTTATTTGCGATACTCGAGGCCGGATTTCAGGATGTCCTCCATGCCTTTGAGCAGGGGTTCGATGTTCATGTCCTTGCCGTGGATCAGCCACTGGAGGAAGATAAGTTCCTGGGAGCCCACCACAATGTAGGCCAGGGCTTTCGGGTCCACCTTGCGGATCTTGTTCTTTTTTACCGCCGTCTGGAACACTTTGGTGTAATAATCCAGATAGTAATGAAGGGGGTTGTAGGTGGGGTTGCGTTTGTAATAGCCTTCGCTCTGGCGGAGTTCGATCAGCAGCAGCCGGGCGATGTGGGGTTTGCTTTTGAGCAGTTCGAAATGCTCAGTGAAGAAAAAGCGGATCTTTTCCAGGGGATCGGCGATCTTGTCGCTTTCCTTTTCGATGGTGTGGATCTCGTCCTCGACCATCTTCTGGATGCAGAGTTGAAGCATCTCATCCTTGTTTTTGAAATAGTTGTAAAGGGTGCCGATGCCCACCTTGGCGTGAATGGCCACATCCGACATGGTGCATTTAACATAGCCCTTCTGGGCAAAGATCTTTTGGGCCGAACTCAGGATCCTGATTTTGTAGTCCGTGGGCATCACAGTTTTTTTTCGGGCTTTGGGGTACAGTTGGAGCATTTGATTCCTCGCAATATTTGTAATCAATCCTTTATATGACAGCTTAAATGAAAGGTAAATATCTGTCAAGCAGTTTTCAACTCTTTGGCAAAACTCGCTGCCACGCAGAAGTTTGGCAGGATAAAAAATATTCGCTGGTCAATGCTGTTAAGAATTATTGGAGTCAGACATCGCATCAATATCAGCGGAATGATAATGCGCGTGGATCTGCCGGGCCATCTTTCCGCCGATGCCTTTGACCTTCATCAGTTCTTCGGGGCTGGCGGCCTTGATGGCCTCCACGGAGCCGAGCTCTTTCAGCAGCAGGAACTTGGTATGCTCCCCCACGCCGGGAATATCTTCCAGTTCGCTCAGCAGCGCGCGTTTGGAGCGGCGGGAGCGGTGAAAATTGATGGCGAAGCGGTGAGCTTCGTCGCGGATGGAAGTGAGCAGCCGCAGAGAAGAGGATGAGCGAGGCAGGATAATGGATTCAGAACGGCCTGGCAGGTAAACCTCCTCGGCGCGTTTGGCCAGCGAGATGATGGGGATGTCGGCATGGGTGGAGGCGTTCAGCACCTCTTTGCAGGCGGCGAGCTGGCCCTTGCCTCCGTCGATGATGATCAGGTCCGGCAGCATGGTGGGGTCCTTGGCGGTTTCGGCCAGGAAGCGGGTGAGGGTTTCCTGCAGGGCGGCGTAATCGTTTTGGGTGTCCACGCCGCGGATGATGAAGTGGCGGTAGGATTTCTTTTTGGCCTTGCCGTTTTCGAAAAAGACGGCGGAGGAAACGGTGTCCGTGCCCTGGATGGTGGAAATGTCCATGCAGACCATCTTGCGGGGTAATCTGGGGAGGGCGAGCTTTTCCTTGAGCTCCTGGATGGGGAAGACGGTGCGGTTGGCGCGGCGGATGTGAGCGAGTTTGCGCTCCTCGATCAGTTGGAAGGCGTTGCGTTTGGCCATGGCGAGCAGCCTGCTCTTCTCTCCGCGCTGAGGCAGGCTGAGTTTGCCTTGCAGCCAGGAGTTCAGTTCCTCGTATTCAGTTGGCTCCAGCGGCAGCAGGATCTCGTCCGGCAGTTCGTCCCTGGCGGCGTAATAGAGCTTGATGAAAGCGGCCAAAACCTCGCCCGGGGCGTCGTTTTCCACATTACTGAGGGGATAGTCCTCGCGGTTGACCACCATGCCGCTCATGATCCTCAGCACCACGCAGACGGCGATCTTTTCCTCCTGGTAAAAGCCGACCACATCGGTGTTGCGCGCATCTGGGGAATAGACCACCTGATGTTTCTGGATGCGCTCGATGGCGATCACGCGGTCGCGGGTTTGGGCGGCCTGTTCAAATCTGAGGGCGTCGGAGAGCGCGTTCATCTCGGCGCGCAGTTCGTCCAGCACCTCCTGGTGTTTGCCGTCGAAAAAGCTCATCTGGCGCTTCACCACGCGCATGTATTCGGCCCTCGATACCGCTCCGATGCAGGGGGCGGGGCATTTTCCCAGCTGATAATTGATGCAGGCCTGTTTGAAGCGTACCTTGTCCGCCGGGATCACCCGTGAACAGGTACGGATGGGGAAGATCCACTCGAAATTGCGCAGGGTGATGCGCAGCGATTTGGCGTCGGTAAACGGCCCGAAGTAACGGGAGCCGTCCTTGACCAATTCGCGGGTGACCATGATGCGAGGAAAGGGCTCCGCGAGGGTGATCTTCACAAAGGGATAGCGTTTGTCGTCCTTGAGCAGGATGTTGTATTTGGGCTGATAGCGGCGGATGAGGTTGGCTTCCAGAATGAAAGCGTCATGTTCGGAGAGGGTAATGATGTAGTCCAGATCATCGATATGGCGCAGCAGTTGCTCGGTCTTGGCATCCTTGGGCGAGTTGTTCAGATAGCTTTTGATGCGGTTTTCCAGCGAGCGGGCCTTGCCCACATAGATCACATCGCCCGCGGAGTTTTTCCAGATGTAGATGCCCGGCTGCTGGGGCAGGAGGTTGAGTTTTCGCGCTATTTGCGGCGGAATCTGTTCCATACGCGGTCACGCGCTTCAGCCAGGAAATCCAGCTTCAGCAGCAGGCCCAGGCCATAGAAAAGCAGCAGGGAAGCTGTTCCCAACAGACCCAACTTGATGAGCTGCGGCCAGAAGCCCCGGGGTTGGTAAAAGTGGTTGGCGGTGAGTAGCAAGATCAGCATCAGGGCGCAGATCCCCAGGGTTTTTAGGATGTTTGGCAGGATCCCGGCGAAGCTGATCTGGGGCATTTTTTTACGAATGAGGTACAGTTGGAGGCCGAAATTGACCATCGCGGTGATGGAAGTCGCAAAGGCCAGGCCGCGGTGTTGCATGAACTGCATCAAGGTGAAATTGAGCACAATGTTCAGGGCCACCATGGCGGCGGCGATCCGCATGGGGGTGCGGGTGTCCTTGTTGGCGAAAAATAGCGGGGTGAGGGTTTGGTTGAAGCTGAAAAAGATGAGGCCGAGACTGTAATAGATGAGGGCCTGCTGGGTCCAGAGACTGGCTTTGGCGTCGAACGCCCCGCGCTGAAAGACGATCTGCACGAGGTCGCCCCCCAGAGCGATGATCAGCGTAGTGATCGGCAGCATCAGGTAGGTGAGGTTCACTGCCGCGATGCGCAGGTTTTTGGAAAGTTCAGGCCAATCGCCGACGGTGACCAGCCGCGAATAGGTGGGCAGCAGCACCATGCCGGTGGAGATAGCGAACATGCCCAGGGGAAACTGGAAGAGGCGGTAGCCGTATTCCAGCGCGGAAATACTGCCCACGGCCAGGAAAGAGGCCATCAGGCTGTCGGCCACCAGGTTTATCTCGCGGATGCCCACTCCGATCAGCGAAGGCAGAAAGCGCGTCCACATCGTTTTCAGGGCATCGCCGCCGAAGCGCACGAAAAGTTTGAAAGGGTAGCCGAGTTGTTTCAGATAGGGAAAGTTGATGACGGTCTGCAATAATCCGCCGCCGAAAACACCCCAGGCCGCCCAGCGGACAAGTTCCTCACCCTCGATCCCGAATACGAAGCGAGGCACCACCAAGCTGAGGATCATGCCCAGATTGAGCAACGCGGAGGAAAGCCCGGTCATGAAAAAGCGGTCGTGGGAATTGAGAATGGCGATCATGGTGGAGGAAAGCCCGATCCAGAGCAGATAGGGAAACATCAGGCGGGTGAGCAGCACGGCCAGGGCATGGGTGTGGGGTGTGAGGCCGGGATAGAGCAGTTTTACTATCCAAGGCGCGAAGATCATCCCGATCAGCGTGAGCGTGAGCAAAAAAGAGGAAAGGATGCCCAGGATCTGCAGCGCGAAATCGATCTGTTTTTGGCGGTCCTGTTTGATCCCGATCTCGTTGTAGATGGGCACGAAAGAAGCCGAGAGAGCGCCCTCGCCGAAGAGGCTGCGCAGCAGATTGGGGATCTTGTAGCCAACCACGAAGGCGTCGTTGAGAAAGGTGGTGCCGAAACAGAAAGCCATCAGCTGATCGCGGATCAAGCCCATGATCCGGCTCAGGAAGATGGCGATGGACATCATGCTGATGTTGCGTATGAGCTTGTTTTCAGACATAATCAGGCGCGGAAGAGCTGCTTGTATTCAAAAAAGAGATTTAGCATCACCAGCTGGAGATTGACGTTGCCGTGGAGTTTGCGCACGTAATTCTCCATCTGCAGCACAAAGTTTATCACCCGGTCTGTGTAAGCGGCGGGATCAACGTTCTCCACTTTTTGCCGCGCTCCCAGCAGAAAGTCCCTTTTATCGATGTTCACCACCTGCTCCGGAGCATCCAGCACCAGGTTCAGGTCGCCGGCGAAGAGGCTGGAATAACGCAGCACCTCGATGGCGCTTTCGGCGTTGAATCTCCGTGTGAGATTCTGCAGCGAGCGGAAATAGGCCAGGTCTTTGCCCGTGGCGGCCATTTCCAAGATCTCGAAGGCGCGCTCCCGCAGTTCGGAAGACGCGTTGTGGGCGAAGTGGATGGCGCGTTTAACGCTGCCGTCGGCGATGTGGGAAGCGGTGCGGGCCAGTTCTGGAGAAACGTTGAAGCTGTCCCGCAGGATCCCCTCCATCACAGAGGGGGTCACGGCCTGAAAATGCACGGGCTGGCAGCGAGAAACAATGGTGGGCAAAAGCTGGGCCAGGTTGTTGGTGACGAGGATGATCACGGTGGCTTCGGGCGGCTCTTCCAAGGTTTTAAGGAAGGCGTTCGAGGTCTCGATGTTCATCATATCAGCGTCCTCAATGATGCAGATGCGGTGGCTGGCCTCGTAGGAAGAGAGATTCAGCCGCTTGATCAGCCAGCTCATGCTTTCCTTGCGGATCATGATGTTCGCGCTGAACTGGTAATCCTCCCAGGGCGTGTCGATCTTGTTGCGGATGTAGCCTTCGTACTCCGATTTGTATTCCGTTTTGGTGATCTCGCCGTCCAGATTGAGGCCCAGATTGGGAGTGGGGAAGAGGTAGAGCAGGTCCGGGTGGTCCAGAGCCAGAAACTTGCGGCAGGAAGAGCAGACGCCGCAGGGTCGGAATTCGCTTTTAGCCATGCAATTGAGCGCCATGCCGAAATAGAGGGCGGTGGTGAATTTACCCACGCCGTCTTTGCCATGGAACAGATAGGCTTGGGCGATGCGGTCGTTTTCCAGCGCCAGCTTCAGGATCTGCTGGGCGCTGGACTGGCCTTTGATATTACGAAACATCTGGGCTGCTTGGGCGGGTGATTTGGCACGGTCCCGGGTTCATTCGAAAGTGATCTTGTCCCGGCCGGCATCCGTGCTGGTGCTGCGCTCAAATATCCTGTTCACATAGGGACTGGTGAATTCCTCGGCCAGGATGTCGAAGATCATCACATCGTGGTACTGACCGGCCATGAAGATGAACTGGCGGCGCTGGCCCACCAGTTTGAAGCCCACCTTTTCGTAGCAGCGGATGGCGCGCGTGTTGAAGCTGAAAACTTCCAGGCTGATGTTGCGCAGGTTCAGCACGTTGAAGCCGTAATCGAGGATAAGATTGGTGGCCTCGGTGCCTATGCCGCGGTTCCAATAGGTCTTGTCGCCGATGAAAATGCCGAACTGGGAATGGCGGTGCACATTGCTTATCCCCATCAAACTGCAGTTTCCCACCGCTTTGTTGGTATCCTTTTCCACGATCGCGAAGGAAACGCTTTCCCGCATGAGGCGTTGCAGCGTCTCGCGCTCTCTGTCCACATCGAAGATCGCCGTGGAAAACAGCACGAACTGGCCGATCTCCATGTCGTTCACCCATTCGGTGTAGCGCTCCGCGTCATCCAAGGAGATCGGCGACAGATAACACGTTTCGCCAACCAGTTTTCTGAAATATTTCATTCTTACCTCCAGCTCCCCGCAGCGCGGGGCCGCATCATCACAAGATTTGTCTGAAGAGAAGTAACATTTGCGCGGGGCCTATCTGTCAAGCGAAATCCGCAGAATCCGCTTTTGGACGGGGTTTTCGGCTTCGGCGAAAGTGCTGGCCCAGATTCGTCAGCAGAGCGTGGGGCGAAGTGAGGAATCTACAGAGAAAGGGCAGCAGTTAAGGCTCAAACTCAGATGGAAGGGGTGGTACTGGTTCGATCCAATAGCCGGTACACTGGGGATCGTTGAACCCTTGCAGTCCGGCCCTTAAGGCCCTGTCCCGAGACCCGGATACGCTTCCCGCCTGATACCCGCATTTGATGCGAGGATCAGGTGTGAGGCAGGAGAGGGGGATGGACGCGAGTGCTTAGGGTGGGGCGAACAGGATATTAATGGAGGAAAAGCGATTCCGCGATCAAAGCGGAAATTCGATCTCGCCGGAGAACAGCCAGGTGGGTAGTTGATCGTAATGGAGGTCGAAATGCTCCAGCAGATGGGCGTCGCTGCCGATGCTGAACAGCTTGCCGCCCAGGGAGCGGTAGAGTTCTATCTGCCAGAGGTCGGGCAAGATCCTGGCGTAGGGTTTGCGCAGGGCGGAAAAGTTGATCTCGAGGGCGATGCGGCGCTTTATCATCACTTCAAAGATGTCGTGCAGCAGGCCACGGCAATTGCTTTCGTCCGGTTGCTCCATTAGGTAACGCTTGTGTACGCCCAGATGGGCCAGCACCTGAATGTCGCAGCCGGAAACCAGGGCGAGGTTCTGCCGATAATAATCCTCCAGATCAGCCTTGTCCAGAGGTCTTTTCAGCGGCACAGCAACGTTGGTGTGGTCACTCAGGAAATGCACTGCTCCGAGCCGGAGTTCGAACTCCAACTGGGCCAAAAACTCGTCGGCGAAGGCTTTGACGCGTTGGAAATCGCCGATCTCGACCCCGCAGATGATCCGGAGTGGGGAAGAGGCGTATTGTTCTTTGAGTGAACTGACCTGTCTGATGTATCTGGAAAAGGAGGGCAGACCGAAGTGGGTAAGTTCATAGGGGAAGAGATCGAGGTGTTCTGTAATGGCGATCTGATCATATTTCATACTGATAGCTTTATCGATCAGATCCATTGCTTTAAGTTTGCTATCGTAACTGTATTCTGTATGAAGGTGATAGTCTATTTTCACATTGCCGCCAGAATGGCCGCGCCGAGGGCGCCGGTGATCTCCGGGGAGCAGGGAACTCTCACCGGGGTTTGCAGTTGCCTGGCCAGACAGGCCACCAGATCGCTGTTAAGCGCGACGCCTCCGGTAAAAATCACGGGAGGTTCGAAGGCCAGGTTGCTGATCTGGGTTAGGACGCGGCTGGCGATGGAGTTATGAACCGCCCGGGCGATATCGGCGGGAGCGGAGTTATCGGCGATCATACCCACGATCTCGGATTCAGCGAAGACCACACAGGTGGAGGAGATGTCCAACGCTTGGGTGGAGGCGGCGGCCAGAGTGGAAAGCCCGTCCAGAGGGCAATCCAGCCGCAGCGCGGTCATTTCCAGAAAGCGGCCGGTGCCGGCTGCGCACTTGTCGTTCATCACAAAATCCCTGACCTTACCCTCCGCGGTGACAGTGATGATCTTGGCATCCTGACCGCCGATATCGATGATGGTTTTGACTTCGGGATGAAAGTGGCGCACTCCGGCGGCGTGGCAGGAGATTTCCGACAGCACTTTAGCCCTGTGCTGCCAGAGTTTGCGGCCGTAGCCGGTGCAGGCGGCTGTTTCCGGAGCGTCGGAGCCGGTCGCTTCTCCAGCCCGGGCCAACAGATTATCCACGGAACGGAGGGGGTTGACCTCCGTGGCGGTCCAGTCCTCAAACAGGATGGTCTGGGTGGCAGCGTCGTAAATGACCAGCTTGGTGTTGCGGGAGCCGATGTCGAGGCCGAGGGTGATCATGTGAGGATGTGTGCCCACTGGTTTTCCGGGTGCAGCCACTGGCGGGCAACCTGGTTGATGGTGTCCAGATCGATGGCGCGAACGCGCTGTTCACGCATGAGGTAAAACTCCGGTTCGTAGCCGAGAGCGCTGAGGCTGGAGAGCAGCACGGCCTGGAGGGCCGCGCTTTCGGCGTCGAAACGGTTCATGCCGCAGAGATAATTCTGGGCGTGCCGCAGTTCCTGGGCGCTCACACCTTCGGCTCGGACGGTGGCGAGGATCTCACGCATCAGTTTGAGGCAGGGTTTGCGGTCATCGGGATCGCAGTAGGAATAGGCGAACCAATATCCCACCTCGTTGGTGCTGCTGTATTCCATGCCGGTTTGGTAAGCGAAGCCGTACTTTTCCCGGATGAGGTTGAAGAGGCGCGAATCCATGTCGCCGCCTATGATCTGGGCCAAAATGTGCCAGGCGGTGGTGGCCGTTCTGTCCTTGGCCGGAGCGGCAAATCCGCCCAGATGGATGATCGCCTGCCCGGAATTCAGTTTCTGGGTTCTTTGGTGGACGGGGCTGGGTCGCGGCGCTGGCGGTTCGCTTTGCACCAACGGCTCGGATGGATCGCCGCCCGCAAACAACGAGCTTACCAGGTCCAATACTTTGCGCGGATCCTCCGAGCTCACGATGGCCAGACTGAAGCTGTCAGGCCGGTAGCGGCTTTGGTGCCAGGCGCTGATCGCGTCGCGGTTGTGCCTGGCCAGATCACCAATGTTGCCGGAATAGCGGCCATAAGGGCTGTTGGGGCCGAAGAGCAAACGGAACCAGCGCAGCCAGGCCAGGCTGGAGGGATTTTGGTTGTCCCGACGCAACAGATCGATGGAAGTACTCTTCAGCAGCCGGATATGGTTGGGGTCGAAGGCCGGGTGCCAAAAGATGTCGGCCAGGATGGACAGAGCGGGGGGCAGAGCGGCGTGAAAGCATTTTCCCCGAAAGACCGTGGTATCGGGGTGCGGTTCCACGTTGAGGCTGATTCCCTGTTCGCGGCTCGTTTTGAGCATCTCGGCGTAGGTTCGGTTTTGGGTGGAATGCAGCATCGCGGCCGAGCAGAGGAAGTTCAGGCCCCGCTGCATGGGAGTTTCGCTAAGTTGACAAACATCCGTTGAAAGCGCGAAACCGCTGATGAGACGCTGGGGTTGCCAGCGATAAAGTATCTTGAGTCCGTTCGGAAGGGTGGCGGTGAAAACATCATCGCAGCATTGGTCCATCCTTGGCTTTGCCGCTCTGCCGACCGGGATGGTAACCACGCTGGACAGATCAGGGATCGGTTTGGGTTTTTTGGCTGGTTTGAGCAACGGCACCGAGAGGGCCAGATCCATTTTCCGGGGCGCCTGGTGGATGATCTGCAGATGGGTGGGCAGCCAGTACTTACGGACGGCCGCCAGCACGTCTTCCAAGCCGAGGGGCAGGATCTGCTGATCGTAGGTGTAAAGCGTTTCATAGCCTGAGATAAATTCCTCGGCTCCGAGCATTCCAGCCAGGTTTTCCACGCCGTTGAAACCGTAGCGCCAGGAGTTGATGATGTCCTGCTTCACCAGGGCGATCTCACCGGGATCGATGTCGCCATCCAGCAAGGCCTGATACTCCTGCTGAAAAATGGCCTGGATCTTGTGCGCGGGGGTTTTGTTCAGGGGTGAGATCACGATCGCCGAAACTCCACTCATCACCCCGCTGTAGGAGGATACCTTCACCGATGAAGCCAGTTTTTCCTCTTCCACCAAGCGTTTGAACAGCCGGGAGGAACGGCCCACGGCCAGATAGCGCATGGCGATGAGCAGGGGATCGCTGTGGGGATGGGTGTCGCAGAGTTCAGGCAAAATGTAGGCCAGGAACTCCTGTTTGTGTTTGCGCCAGATCAGGGGCTGGTTTGGGGCTTCCGGTTCGTCGAAGTTCCCAGCGTAGGTTTTGGCCAGAGGCACGTTGTCCTGCCAGGAGCCAAAATATTCGCTGAGCGCGAGGCGGGAGTCCTCCCGGTCCAGATCACCCACGATCACGAGAAAGGAGTTCGCAGGTTGGTAATATTTGCGGTGAAACGCCCGCAGATCCACGAGCCTGGCTTTTTTTACGGAAGCAGCGGTTCCCATCACGGGAAGGCGCAAGGGATTGCGCTGAAAGGCCGCGGTTTGGATGAAATCGAGGAAATCGGCTTCCGGATCGTTTTTGTTCTGCTCCATCTCCTCGATGATGATGTCCTTTTCCATGGCCACGTCTTCCCGCGTGAAGGATGGATGCATGGCCAGTTCGGAAAGGACTTTTAGACCTTCCGCCAGATATTCTGAAGGCAGCAGCAGATAGTAGCAGGTGCAGTCAAAATCCGTGTAGGCGTTTATCGAGCCACCCAGGCCGGTTACGAACTCGGTGATCTGGTTGTAGACGAAATCGCGGGTGGATTTGAAGGCCAGGTGTTCCATGAAATGGGAATAACCTGCCTCCCTGTCCGTCTCCCAAGCGCTGCCGACCCGGATGTAAAGCTGCAGGCAGAGCACGGGATTGGAGGCGTCGGCCTGCAGGATATACTTCAGCCCGTTGGGCAAAGATCCTGAAACGGCAGGCTGGATGGAGAATTCAGGCAAGGTTGGCAGGTCCGGACTCAATTCCGCGAAGGGCGATAGACCATCGCGTAGGCGTTGTGGTTGTGGATGGATTCAAAGTTGTCCGCTTCCACGTAAAACTCCAGCACGCGGGGATCCGCCTCCAATTTCTGCGTAACTTCCCGGACGATGTCTTCCACAAAGCGGGGCCTGGCATAGGCTGCTTCGGTGACGTACTTCTCGTCCCGTCGTTTCAGCAGCGGATAGACCGGGCAGCTGGACGCCTCTTCGGCAATGGCGATCAGCTCTTCCAGCCAGATGAACCCGGTGTACCGCACCTTGATGGTCACCAGCGAGCGCTGATTGTGCGCCCCGGCGTCCGAGATCTCCTTGGAACAGGGGCAGAGCGCTGTTACAGGTACCACGGCGCCGATCCAGAGTTCGTATTTATCGGCGTAAGAGGCGTTGAGAAAACAGTTGTAATCCATCAAAGAACTGATCCCGGAGACCGGAGCCTGCTTGCGCAGGAAGTAGGGGAAAACGATGTCGATGTAAGCGGCATCCGCTTTGAGAGTGGATTTCAGCTCCAGCAGCAGTTTGTCCAGCTGGCCGATGATGCTGTCGCGGTGATAGCGGTTCAGCACTTCCAGAAAGCGGGACATATGTGTTCCCCGCTTGCTGTGGTGAAGCTCCACGTAGATGTTGAGTTCGCCG
Source organism: uncultured Candidatus Cloacimonadota bacterium (assembly GCA_964631015.1). Taxonomy (GTDB): domain Bacteria; phylum Cloacimonadota; class Cloacimonadia; order Cloacimonadales; family Cloacimonadaceae; genus Syntrophosphaera. The sequence goes on from CAZVXH010000061.1 coordinate 12,252, forward strand.
ATGGTGGATTGCGCTTTGTTATCGCGATCATCCACCACGATGGGGTAGCGGATGCCCTTCACGCCCACCTTGTCGATTCCGATACGGCGGGTGTCGGTTTGGGACTGGAGGTCGGGGATGTTCATCCTTCGTCGTGCCATTCCAGTTCTTTCATGCCCAGGCTTTTCAGGGAAACGATCTCACCGTTGGCCTGGTAAAAGATAACAGCGTTGCTTTCGGGATAACGCTTCAGCTTTTCGATCGCGGTTTCCGGCGGCAGCAGGAAGAGGGCGGTGGAAAGACCGTCCGCCCAGGCGGCGGAAGGGTGGATGACGGTTACTGAAAAGACGTTTTCCACGGGATAACCAGTTTTGGGGTCCAGTATGTGGTGATAACGGCGGTTCTCGTATTCAAAATATTGCTGATAATCTCCGGATGTACTCAGAGAGCCGTTCTGGATCTTGAAACTGCCGATCGTTTGGAGTTGCTGGTTCGCCCTGGGATGCCGCACGCTTATGATCTGCCCCAGAGGCTGGCCGAAAAAGCTCATGCTGCTGGTGCAGTCTATCTGTCCGCTGATGAACTTGCCCGCAGCCATGTAGTCCCGGGCCTTGTCCAGCACGTAACCCTTGGCCAGGGCACCGAAGGTGATCTGCATGCCGCGGGGCAGGATGATCCTCTTTTGGTTGAAGCGCACCCTGTTGAAACCGATGTTCTTCAGCGTTTCCCTGATAACCAGGGAATCCGGCGGCATTTGCGTTAGGGAGTCGTTTGGCGGGATGGGCCGGTTGAATCCCCAGAGGTCGTACATAAGTTTGATGGTGATGTCGAAAGCCCCGCCGGTAAGCTGGTAAAGGCTGTCCGCCAGGCAGAGGAGTTCATAGGCGTCGGGGTCCATGGGCACGGCTTTGCCGTTGGCAGTATTGACTTTCGAGACCCAACTGGTGGGGTCGTAATCGTTGAATTTGGCTTCCAAGGTGTGCATGTAGGCGAAGACAGAATCGATCTGGGCACCCACGTTTTTGCTCTGGGATTTCGCGGCAATGGTCACCACGGTGTCCAGCAGGTCCTGGTCCAGCCTGGTGTCGCGGTAGGAGCGGTTGAACCAGGTCCAGGCCCCGTAGGCGATCACGGCCAGTAGCAGGATCAGGGAGATGATATCCTTTTTGGTCAAAACTGCTCCCTACTTATAGTCCCTGATGATCTCGTACTCCAGCAGGCGGTCCACGTAATCCCGCACGGCAAACCAGGAAAGCGGCAGCGTGAAGATCAGCGGCACCAGGGCCAGAGCGGTGGCCACAAAGTTTACCAGCACCAGGATCAGGGCCAGCAGATAGAGTTGCCAGCGGACCACGTGGAATTTCCGGTAGGAAAGCCTGATAGCCTGCCAGGGCCCAAGTTTCAGGCGTTGCATCAGCACCGGCACGGGCAGAAACACGGCCAGGAAGTAGTTCACCAGAACGATCCAGACCAGGCGCAGAATGGGATCGCTGCTGAACAGGGGCAGGCCGAAGCAGATCACGTGGATGAGCACGAAATACAGCGCCGCCATCAGCACCAGCGCCAGATAGCGGGGATACTGCTTCATTCCGGCCAGCATTTCCTTCAGGGTGATGGTGTGGCCCGGTTCCGCACAAGCCGGTTTGTAAGGTATCAGGAGGATGGGAAGGAATATGGACAGGCCCGCGGCGGTGAGAAACAGGTTCAGCAGCATGGTGCCAGTGGCCTGGTCTTGCGAGAGGTTAAGGCGTCCAAAGGCGTTGAGCGCGAACAGCAGGATCAGGCAGGGAACCACTCCGGCGATCACCGGAAAGGCGGCGGCTGGGATGTTCAGGCCCTTGAGGGGATTGTATTTGCCCCAGGTGATTTTCAGGCTGGCCCAGGCGGAAAGGTCCTGATTCACCACCTGAGTCTGTTTGCCGCAGTTGGCGCACCAAAAATCGTGGGCGGCCAGGCGGGCGTCGCAGTGTTTACAGCGCATGTTCACTCCCGTATAAGTAAGTTAATGATCTGGTTAGCATTTGGACCATCCGCAGGCTGGGCATTTGAGGCAGCCTTCCACATGTTCGATGGAAGAACCGCAGTCCGGGCAGAGCGCGATGGAGGTCATGGCCCCGGCTTCAGGAATTTCAGCCTCCCCGGAGCTTACCTGCACGGCTTTCAGTTCGCCTCCGGCCCAGGTTTTGAGAAAGGTTTCCAAAGCCTGGCCCACGGCGTCGCCGCAGGAGGTGATCATCTTGCCTTTGTGCCACATCGGCGACTGGCAGCGGATGCCTTTCAGCTGGCGGATGATGGCTTCCAGCTTCACATCGGAGCGCAGGGCCAGGGAAGACAGCCGGGCGATCGCTTCCAGTTGCGCGGAAGCGCAGCCGCCCACTTTACCCATTTGCACGAACACCTCGCAGGCACCCTGTTCATCGGTGTTGATGGTCACATACATATGCCCGCAGCCAGTTTCCAGGCGTTGCGTAACTCCGTGGGTAACCTCGGGCCGGCTGCGCGGGGCCACTTTGCGTTCGCTGGGCTGGGAACCGCTGCCGCTGCTTAGCACCTGGTTTTCGCGGCTGCCGTCACGATAGACCGTTAGGCCCTTGCAGCCCAGCTGGTAGGCCAGCTCATAGGCGATGCGGATGTCCTCCACCGTGGCGTCATGGGGAAAATTGATGGTTTTACTCACGGCGTTGTCTGTGTAAAGCTGAAAAGCAGCCTGCATGCGGATGTGCCACTCCGGGCTGATGTCGTGGGCGGTGAGGAAGATGTCGCGTAAGGCGGCGGGGATCTCCTCGAACCCAGCGATGGTGCCGGCTTGCGCCACTTTTTCCAGCAGCTCCTGGCTCAGCAGGCCCGCATCCTCCAAAGCCTGGCGAAACCATTTGTTCACGTATAGCAGCTTGTCGCCGTCCATCACGTTTTTCACAAAGACAAGAGAGAACTGAGGTTCAATTCCGCTGGAGGTATCCAGGATCATACTGATGGTGCCGGTGGGGGCGATGGTGGTGAGGGTGGCGTTACGGATGCCCCTGGTGGCGATGTCTTCGCCCAACGCGGCCCAGTCCATTTTCAGCGGCTGGCGCTGCAGGCTCCGGGTAGCGTAGATGGAGCAGGGGAAATTGGGGAAACTGCCTTTCTCCGCGGCTAGTTCGGCGGAGCGCTGCTTGGCTGCGAAATCGATGAATTCCATCAGTTCCCCGGCCAGGGCCACTGCTTCGTCGCTGGTG
>CAZVXH010000061.1:15458-15910 GCA_964631015.1 uncultured Candidatus Cloacimonadota bacterium
TGGTGTAGGGGATCCTGAGCTGGTAGAGCAGGTCCGCCCAGCCCATCACGCCCAACCCGATCTTGCGGTTGGCCTTCACCATCTCGTCGATCTGGGGCAGGGGAAATTTCGAGCGGTCGATCACGTCGTCCAGGAAATCCACGCTGAGGCGCGTCACTTCGCGCAGCCGCTCCCAATCCACCTTGCCGTCCTTGATCAGCACGGCCAGGTTGATGGAGCCGAGGTTGCAGGCCTCGTTGGGCAGCAGGGGCTGTTCGCCGCAGGGATTGGTGGATTCGATGCTGCCGATGTGGGGGGTGGGGTTGGCGGCGTTGATCCTGTCCAGAAACACGATCCCCGGTTCGCCGTTCTTGTGGGCCATATCCACGATCAGGCTGAACACGTCGCGCGCTTTCTGCCGTCCCACGGCCTCGCCGCTGCGGGGTGAGACCAGATCGTATTCTTCATCGTCC
>CAZVXH010000062.1:0-15712 GCA_964631015.1 uncultured Candidatus Cloacimonadota bacterium
GCCCCGTAGATTCCATGCTTCTTAGTGAGCTTACTGACAGGATAATTGCCTGCTTTTATACAGTGTACAATTCCCTGGGATTTGGGTTCTTGGAGAAAGTCTATGAAAATGCTCTGTTGCACGAATTGCACAAACATGGAATCAAAGCGCAAGCACAATTTCCTATCAAGGTTTACTATGAGGAGATTCCTGTTGGAGAATACTTTGCCGATATTTTAGTCGAATATCTTGTCATTATTGAACTTAAGGCGGGATCTACAATCATCAATGACCATATCCTTCAGCTTCAAAACTATCTAAGGGCAACAAGTGTAGAAGTAGGTTTACTCTTAAATTTCGGTACCAAACCAGAGATCAGGAGAAAGACATTTCTCAATCGTGACAAAATTCTGACAAATCCCGCTAATCCTGATCATCCTGTTCATCCCTAGTCTATTAGCAAAATGAAATACAAGGTTTCGAGATACCTCCTGCTCCTGCTGAACATCGCCATTGTGGTCTTCAGCTTTCTCTTCGTGGCCAAGATCCGCGACGGCACGCGCCGCATCCTGATGGATTTTGTCTGGTGGCGCTCCCTGGCGGCTTTCACGGCCGTGTGGATCCTCAGCGCCATTCTGGGCGGCAAGTATTTGCTGAAAAAAGTAAGCAGCGGCCTGGCGATGGCCCGGCAGATCCTGAAAGCGGACATCACCGCGATAGCGCTGGTCTTCGGCTTGATGTATGTTTTGCGCCAGTTCAACTATTCCCGCGCCATTGTGATGGGCACCATGCTGGGCAGCGTGGTGTTGGAACTTTTTCTGTTCGTGGGATTGTTTTACGCTTTCCGGTTTCATAGGGAAAGCCACGAAGATGCCGCCACGCCTTTGATCTCGCGCTCCGGAGTCTTGGAGGACGCGCAAAGCCCCTCCCACTTTCTTCAACAGCCCCAACCCATACCGGTCATCAACGACAGAACCTATGCCCCGCCTTACTCCAAGTGTGCTCCGGAAGACAGCATCCTGGTACCGCTTTGGCAGACTTACCTCAATCAACAGGAAGAGCTGTTTTCCTTTGTCAACGACTATCTGGAACTCAGCCGCTTCAGTAAACCGCAAACCCTGGTCCTCAATTCCGAGACCTATTTTAATATCGCCAACGAGGCCCCGAACTCCCGCCAGCTCTTCATCAACCTCCATCGCGTCAACGACTTCCGCCGCCTCAACCTCTATCTCATCAAAGTCAACGAACTGCTGCAGGATGGAGGCGTTTTCATCTGCCACGGCCAGACCATCACCCAAAGGCGCAGGCGATTTTACCAAAAATACACTCCCATACTCGGCGCGCCCCTTTATTTCGGCGATTTTCTCCTCCGCCGCGTGATGCCCAAACTCCCGGTTTTGCAGGGCTGGTATTTCGCCCTCACCAGAGGAAAGAACCGTGCCCTGTCGGAAACCGAGATGCTCGGCCGCTTCTATTTCTGTGGCTTTGAGCTCATCCACAAGCGCGAGATCGGCGGCACCATGCACTTCATCCTCAAAAAATCCAAACCTCCCCGCACCGATCCCAACCCCACCTACGGTCCGCTGATTCGCCTCAAACGCCTGGGCCAGAACGGCAAGACCATCTACGTGAAAAAACTCCGCACCATGCATCCCTACAGCGAATACCTGCAGGATTACGTCTATCAGACCAACGCCCTGCAGGAGGGCGGAAAATTCAAGGACGATTTCCGCGTCACCTCCTGGGGCCGGGTGCTGCGCGCGCTCTGGATCGACGAACTGCCCCAGCTGCTCAACTGGCTGCGCGGTGATGTGGCCCTGGTGGGGGTCCGCGCCCTCAGCGAACACTATTTTTCCCTCTACCCGCCGGACATGCAGGATCTGCGGCTGAAACTCAAGCCGGGCCTCATGCCGCCTTTCTACACGGACATACCCTCAACTTTCGACGAGATCGTGGAATCCGAACGCCGCTATATCCAAAAAAAGCTTGCCAAACCCCTGGCCACGGACTGGAAGTACCTCTGCACCGGGGTGTGGAACATCCTCTTCAACCGGGCGCGCAGCAACTGATTTTTTCCGCATCGTTCGGACATGCATGCCGTGATGATTTGCGGGGCTGGGTAGACTCATTCTAATACGGATTAACGGATTTCACGGATTAACGGATTGTTTTACTTCAGAAGAAAGCAGTGTGGGGACCGGAACTAAAAGGATTTGTAACACACAGGCTATTTGTAACATAAGCTTCAACTTGCTGAGTGCCCGAAACTTATCCCGAAGCCTGAGACAGCGGATAGATATTCCACCTCCGAGCAGCAGAGAAGACAGAGAATAAGCAACCAGAAGCGCGCACAGATATGCTAAAACTGATTTACGGAAGAAGACAATGAGCTTGTTGTACGAGGAACTTTCAGCTAAGATCCTGGGAGCCAGCTTGGAAGTCTACAATCAACTTGGCTGCGGTTTTCTGGAGGCAGTTTATTCGGATGCCTTGGAATTTGAATTTGAGTTGAGAAGCGTTTCGTATCAGAGAGAAAAAGATTTTTTCGTCACCTACAAGGGGAAGAGGTTCAACAAGTACTACAAGGTGGATTTTCTCTGTTTTGATAAGATCATCCTTGAGGTCAAAGCCGTTGAATCCATCCTGCCGATTCACAAACAGCAGGTGTTTAATTACCTCCGTCTGGCTGACCTCAAACTTGGCTTCGTGATAAACTTTGGTTCCACCAGCCTGCTATGGGAGCGAATCCCCAATCTTTACCACAATCCGTAAATCCGTCAAATCCGTAAATCCGTATTAAATCATAGTAACCAGACCAACACTCAGACCATATAAAATTGACATAGGAGAATAGACCAATGAAGAAAACCGCGCTCATTGTGTTGTCCATTATTTTTGTATCCTTATTATTCGCTCAAACGCCGGTCAATCCAGTGCCTCAGCCACTGCCCTACGCGCAGGACTTTTCCAACCTGCCCCACGCTTCGACAAATTATCCCGTCGGCTTGACAGGCTGGATGATCTATTTGCCCCCCAGCACCGAATATTGCATCGATCCTCCTTCATATCACAGAAACATGACCGCTTCTGGATACGCTGACGCTACCGGGGCAAGCATCTATAACTACAACGGCAAGATTGGGATACAGGAACCCACAGGCTGGAGCTTTGCCATCGTTTTTGCCCTAAACACCAGCGGCAAACGCAACATCAAGATCGATTACGACATCATGACCATCCGCAATCCCTATGGATATGGCAGCAGCAACCACATCAACGAAGCCACCCTTCAATATAGGATCGGCACAACAGGTAATTTTACCACCCTGCCCGGCATCGGCTACCAGAACAACATAACGCAACAGATCAACAAGACCACAAACCCCCAAAACCTGCAGCATAGGTCGATCCTCCTTCCTGCGGCCTGTGATAATCAGCCAGAGCTGCAGGTCAGGCTGGTTTCAAGGTTGGTAAGCGGCTCTGGGTCGTATCGCCCCAGCTTCGCCATCGACAACATTTTCGTGACCGGGGAGGACATTCCCACCCTGCCGGTGGAGCTTTCCTCCTTCACGGCCACCCTCACGGCGGAAAACACGGTGCGGCTGGATTGGACCACCCAATCCGAGACCGGAGTGGCCGGATTCCGCCTCTACCGCGGCCTGGAGGCCGATCCCGCCGCCGCGCTGTTGGCCTCGCCGCTGATCCTGGCCACCAATACCTCCGCCCCGCACAGCTATTTTTTCACGGACACCGAGCTTCCGGCTTCCGGCACCTATCGCTACTGGCTGCAGAGCACCGATCTGGATGGAGCCGAAACCTGGCACGGTCCGGTGCTGGTGGTTTACACTACCAACGGAGGCCAAAGCACTCCGGAAATTCCCCAAACCACAGACCTGATCAGCGTTTTCCCCAATCCCTTCAATCCCCGCGCCTTCATCGAATTCTTTCTGGAAACCCCTGCCCCGGTGGTTTTCAGGGTCTACGATGCCCACGGCAGATTGGTGCGCGAACTGGAGCAGGATCTCCGTCCCGCCGGACCTCAGCGCGTGGCATGGGATGGCCGTGACGCCGCCGGAAACCTTTGCGGAAGCGGGACCTATCATATCCGGATGGATGTGGGAACGCGCAGCTACAGCGGTAAGGCCGTGCTGCTGAAATAGTTTTCTTCTCGTTTTTCAGAGATCAGACCCGGCCCCGCGGCCGGGTTTTTTGTTTGGCTCTAGTTCAATTATGGTGGGTAAACCCGGGCGCCCGTCATTCCAGCGCAGGCTGGAATCCAAGTCTTTGGAAGTTGTTACGTCAGCCGTAGCGCAGCATGCAAATGCTGCGTTCCGGAATCCCGCATGATTTGGCATCATGCGCTACGTGGTGCGAACTTGTCTGGATCCCAGCCTTCGAGGCTGTGTGAAAAGCAAGAGAAAATTCCGTAAAAGTCCCGTAGGGACGGAATTTCAGATAGCACCCAAGTCCGAAAAATGCCCCCGGAGTCCCGTAGGGACGGCATATTGTAATCTGATATTCATATAAACCACAATGATATACGTATCATATATGTCGTCCCCAAGGGACTCACGTAAAACATCATGAAACCAACGTGTCTATCTAAAATAGCGTCCCTCCGGGACTTTGAAAAGAGTTTTCACACAGTCTCCTTCGCTGGGATGACGGTTGGGTATGACCCACTCTATTTGAACATTAGCCTTTTTTGTTTGGCTCTCTTTCAAACTTGGTGGGAGGGGTTAAGGGCAGCTTGAACACGCCCTAAAAGTGGGCTGCCTAAATCTGTTCGGCAGAGACTGTGGCAAACGGATTTTGCCACCCCTGTTTGGGCTGCCCTGGGTGGGAAACACGTAGCGCAGGATGCCGATCCTGCGGAATGTATCATCGCCCGGATGACCTTGTCGCAGCATTGGAATGCTGCGCATCGAACGCCGCCAAAACGCCACCCCGTCACCCCGTCACCACTCCACCACTCCACCACGCCACCCATCCTGTAGTCCATGCTCGCCAGCTCGCTGGACTCCAGGAACTGCTGGACCCAGGCAACCAAGTGGCCACGCCACAGGCACTAAGAAAGTTTCTTCCCTAAGGCCAAAAAAAAGCTTGCCAAATATTCCCAGCCTTACATTGTGGCATCTGAGAGATAGAATCTTAAACAAACTATATATAACTCGTAATTTCTGGGAGGAATTATGAAAAAGACATTTCTTTTCTTGTCCCTACTTTTTGCTATGGGACTGGTTTTCGCCCAAACAACCGTTTTTTCAGATGATTTTTCAACCGATCAAAGCACAAGCTGGACAACCAGTGGCCAGATTGGTGCCAGCGATTTTTATATTAGCAGATTGGGCGCTGACTGGGGCGGCAGAAGAAATACCAGCCCTGCCCAGCTTGAACTTACCAATGATGCAAGTGCTACAACAAATGTGGTCGGCTGGGTTTTTGGCTATGCTGCCACTGCGAATTTTGATTCACCCTATAACACTACATTATCTTCAAACTCTGGTGTGGTTACCTGGTATGTGAACATGCGCCAGATTCGATCCGATCCAGCAGGATTCGCAAGTGCAAACTATGGTGCTGCCTTTATCCTGGCAGGATCTTCAACAACAGCGTTCAATGCAGGAACAGGTTACGCCCTGGCGCTGGGCCAAAGCGGAACCACCGACCCGCTCAGGCTGGTGAAATACAGCGCAGGTATAACCGCACTGACAAACATTATCACCAGCAACACAACCGGGCTTACGGATTTTGGTGCTAATTATCTCAGTGTAAAAGTGACCTATGATCCCTCTACCAACACCTGGGAAATGTTTCTGCGTGATGATGGGGCTTCAGCCTTTACTGATCCCATGAGCGGAACCTTAACTTCACAAGGCACTGCGGTAGATAATACATATACGTCATCCTCTCTTGGGTATATTGGTGGTTATTGGCAAGGTTCCACAGGTGCAACACAAACAGCATTTTTTGACAATGTGACTGTACAAGTCACCGAAGCTGGTGTTTCTGCACCTACGACCCAAGCATCCAACCTCAGTTTTACCAATGTACTACCTAATCAAATGGACGTCAGCTGGACCAGTGGGAACGGCACAAAACGGATAGTGATTATCAACAAAACCAACAACTTCACCAATCCTACTGATGGCACAGATCCCACAGCTAATGCGGTGTACGGAGGTTCAGGCGAGCAGGTTGTTTACAATAACAATGGAAATTCATTCACCGTATCTGGACTGACCAGCTCTACAACTTACTGGTTCAGGGCTTATGAATTCAACGGCAGCGGAGCAGCAACCAAATATCTGACAACAACTGCAACGAATAATCCGAACAGCCAAGCCACCTCTTCCAGCGTAGTGCCACCCACGGTAACGACCGCTTCGATTTCCTCGATCACTGCCACATCGGCTTCCGGCGGCGGCAACGTTACAGCGGATGGTGGCGGCACTGTCTCCGCGCGTGGCGTCTGCTGGAACACTACCGGCACCCCGGATATCATCAACGACAGCTATACAACAAACGGATCCGGCACCGGATCATTTACCAGTTCACTGACCGGTCTGACCGAAAACACCCCATATTATGTTCGGGCCTACGCCACCAATAGCGCCGGCACCGGATATGGCGATGTGGTCCAGTTCACAACCCTGAAGGCTGAACCCACTAACCATGTCATCATGTTTACCTGTGGTTCAGAGACAATTAGTTCAATTACTGTAACTTGGACCGACGCTGCGAAGACCACACCCGACGGTTATATCATTAAAGGCAGCGATGTCGGCTACAGCAGCATTGTGGACCCGATTGACGGCATTACTGAAACATGGGGCACCTTGGTACACACAGTCTCCCAAGGTACCCAATCCTATACATTCACTGGTCTCAACGACAACACCACCTATTATTTCAAGATCTATCCCTACACGAACAGCGGAACGGACGTCAATTACAAAACTGACGGTACAGTGCCACAGGACGCAGCAACCACTTTGGAGAACTTCAACCTCGATCCCGGGGACATTGCCGTCATAGGTTACGAGGGCGATTCTCCGGACTGGTTTTCGATAGTTCTCTTGGTGGATATCCCGGAAGGCACCGTGGTGTACTTCACGGACAACGGGTTCAACGACACTGGCGCTCTCAACACTACTGAGGGTACCATTGCCTGGACCGTACCGGCCGGCGGTTTGACTGCAAGTTCTGTGGTCAAGTTCACCGGAGACACATGGTCCGTGGATCAGGGTTCCGTTACTGTTTCCGGCGGCTTCAACCTGGCAACGGGAGGAGACCAGATCATTGTTTATCAGGGATCAAGCTCCACACCCAGCTTCATCTATGCCATATCGAGCCTGCCTTGGGTTGCATCCGGCACAATAAGTTCAAATACCACCTATCTGCCCACCGGGCTGGTCGATGGCGAAACAGCCTTTGATTTTAGTACCGAGTATGACAATGGCTACTACAATGTGATCCCATTTTCGGGAACTCACGATGAATTGCTTGCCTCCATTGCCGACGAAACGAATTGGTTACTTAGTAGTACAGCCTTAACTGCTCCAGCTTGGGATATCACTTTGGAGGAAGACGTCAACCCCGTGGAACTGGCCTCCTTCACCGCCACCATCAGCGCCCAGAACTACATCACCCTCACCTGGGTGACCCAGACCGAGACCGGGATGCGCGGCTACTACATCTACCGCGACAGCGACAGCGATTTCGCCGGCGCTCAGAACGTGAGCCCCCTGATCCCCTCGGCCAACAGTTCACAGATGCAGACCTACATGTTCGAGGACACCGAAGTCTTCGAGACCGGCAACTATTTCTACTGGCTGCAGACCAACGACATGGACGGCACCGTGGGCTTCCACGGCCCCGTGAGCGTTTTCTTCAACGCTCTGGGCGACAACCCCACCCCGGTTATCCCGCTGGTCACCGAACTGAAAGCCGTGTATCCTAACCCCTTCAATCCCACGGTGTTCATTCCCTTCAGCCTGGCCAAGGACGGCAACGTGAGCTTCAAGATCTACAACGCCCGCGGGCAGATCGTGAAACACTTCGAGCTGGGTTCCAAGGCCGCCGGAAATTACCGCATCACCTGGGACGGCACCGACTACCACGGAAATGCCCTCTCCAACGGCGTGTATCAGATAGTGATGAGCGCGGGGACGGAAGTCTTTCAGACCAAGACGACCCTGCTCAAATAATCCCTGACCCCTGTAAATTAAGGCCCGGTGGATATCCGCCGGGTTTTTTTTTCGGAGTTTTGTTAAAACAGAGGAACAGAGAAACAGAGTAACAGAGAGATGGGGATGGAAAAACAGGAGACGCCGGGCATAGGGATTTCAATACGGATTAACGGATTGAACGGATTAACGGAAATGACTGTAAAGCCCCGGAGGGGCGAAAGAACGATAGCGAGGGCGCGTAAGCCCCTCGTTACAGGAGCCGGTACATATTGGAAGCCCCTTGTGGGCGACAGAGGTCATGACGCCGATTCTGTCGCCCGCGAGGGGCTCTTATTTTGGTCGCGCATGCGTAACGAGGGGCTTGCCTCGCTGCGCTCGACCGCTCCCTCGCTTTCGTTCTACCGCCTCTGCGAGGCTTATCCCCCCGCCCTGTCATTCTGGGGAAGCGGGGTCCTCGCGGACGAGCGCAGCGAGTTCGTGGGGTGCGGAAGGGCCCGCCTGTCATTCCGGGGAAGGGGCCCCGGAATCCAGTAATATCATCCACCCAGCCCCAAACGCTCGTCATTCCGGAACGACGCAGTCGGGTCCGGAATCCAGACCTTCCTGGTAATGCCCTCAAAGGGAGCCAATCCAGACGCAGTCTGTATCGGCCCCGCCGTTGTCTGGGATCTGGATTGGCATGTCTGCGTGAATCCGATCTGGGTGATCCGTGAAATCTGGGTGAGGTATTTTTTTCCTTGACGCGAGCTTGATTTGTTACCCACTATTTATGGGGGCCGCGGGAGGAGATCACTGTTTTATTGTGGGTTCCGGGGTTGTCCCGCCCCAAAGTTCAGCTCATTAACAACCCATTAGCCTCCCCTTAACTTCCCGCCTGAGCAACGGGAAGTGTACGGGAGGCGGACAAGGGGCGGAGGGGAGAGGGCTTAGGGCGGAGTAATTGAGATAGAGGAACAGGAAAAAAGATCAATGGAACAGGGATGAACAGGATGAGCAGGATTATCGGGATGAAAGATCAATAGATCAGGGATGAACTCTGCAAACAAGATTTGTAGGATAAGACATCCTTTTAACTGGAGATTCTTATCCCTTGAATCCTGAAGATCCTGTTCATCCCTAATCTATTCTAAACATCCTTGGCTATTTGAAATAGTAGTAGAGTCCGATCTGGGGCATATACATCACGATGCGCTGTTCCCAGTTGTAGGTGATGGGCAGTTCCATGGCCACGCGGAAGTTCCTGCCGAAGCCGAGTTCCACGCCCAGACCGGCGCCGGCGGTCCATCTGTGTTGCAGCGTGGAGGTTTTGGTGGGGTCAAGATCGTTCACGGGTTCGTAGTGGTTCCAATCCAGGGTGTCCTCAACCGTAACCCAGTGATAGTCTTTGGTGAAGACGTTCTGGCGGTAATACTGGTAGGAGCCGCCGGCCATCACGTAAAGCCGGCCGTGGTCCTTTTGCTTGAAAACGTCGAACTTGTCCAAGGTATAGATGTAGTTGAGGCCGAGGTTGGCGATGTTGAGCCGGCCCTGTTCGGTGAAGGTTACCAGAGTGTCTTCCGGAGTTTCATCGTCGCCTGGCGCTATGTCGACAAGCCAGTTGTCGTCATATTCACCTTCGTACCAATAACTGTAGCGGCTGGGAAAATACACGTTGTCGTCGCCCCAGGTAACGGCGCCGAGGGTGGCCTGGAAGCCGTGTTTATCGCCCATGAAGCGCATGGAATAGCCGTAGCCGCTTTGGGTGCCGGCGTGGATGCCTACGGCAGTTTGGGATAGGAAATCCTGCGCTGAGAGCGCGAGGGCAAGCAGCAGGAAGGCTGCCAGGAGCAAGCTAACTTTTGTTTTCATTGTTCACCTCACTGGATGATTTGAGCCAATGGCTCCAGAGATAGTATATGTGTCAAGAAGTTTCGAGCAAGATTCATTTGCGGTTCGGTCTGTCCACGAATTACACGAATTGACACGAATAAGAGGGAAGTGTTTTTTCGTGCATATTTCCACTGATTCCACGGATTCTGTTAAACCCAGAGAAAACTGAGGATAAGCGGAGCGAAAGCAGAGTAGGGGAAAGAGTGGAAGAGTGCAACACCCATCTGGACTTCCCTCCGGAATAACGCAGAGGGGCTGGGGTCGTTAAAGTGTCCGGTAGGAGCTGAAAAAAACTCCCGCTCTGGTAAGATTTTTGCATCCCAACAAAAGCCACTACTTACCCAAAATAGCAGCAGGAGCAGCGATGAAAAACATCCTGATAAAGATAGCCATATTGCTCACGATCTCCCTCTCCATGGCGCACATGCTTTCCCAAAGTGGCGCCACCGCGAGTAACGGGGACTGGCGCGACAGCGAGGGAACCCTCAATTTCAGCGTGCGCACCGCGACTTACAATGGACCCTACGCGCCCAAAAACGCCGGCGCGATCTGGATCACCAACGCTCAGAACCAGTTTGTGAAAACCATCAAGGTGTGGGCGAACCAGTACCGCTACACCCTGGTGCGCTGGAACGCCAGCTCGGGCGGAAACACCAGCGGCGCCATCACCGGGGCTTCGCTGAACAACCACATCCTGCACAACGTTACCTGGAACGGCAGCAACGTGCAGGGCGCTCAGGTTCCGGACGGAGAGTACAAGATCAACGTCGAATTCACCGAACACAACGCCAGCGCGGCGAACCTGGGCAAATACAAGCAAGTGACTTTCGTGAAAGGCCCGAACCCCGTGGACACCACTTTTCCCAACGAGACTTGGTTTCGTGACATGACACTGGTTTGGACACCCGTGATCCAGAACGGAACGCTGTTTGGGGTGGTAACTACCCTGAGCGGCAATCCGATCCCGGGAGGGCAGGTCACTGCCGGCCAGTATAGTGCTGTGACAGGCTTGGACGGGACTTACAGCCTTTCCATGCCCGTGGGAAACTGGGATGTGGTCTGCACTGCCGGGGGATATGTGAGCCAAACGTCAACTGGGGTTGTGGTGGGACCGGGCGAGTATGTGGAGCGGAATTTCACGCTGGGAACGGTAGCCAACACCGATGAGCTGAATCCCGGAGCGGCTTTGCGGGTCTTGGCACTGGGGCCGAATCCCTTCCAGGAGACGGTTCGCATCCGGTTCGAGGCGGTATCGAAACAGCAGGTGCGATTGGCAGTATACGACCTCAAGGGCCGGAAACTGGAAGAACAAGAACTTACTCCGGATCATACCGGAAGCGGAGATTACGTTTGGGACGGCCGTGATGCCAAGGGCGCGCGCTGCGCAGCCGGGATCTATCTGCTGAAACTAAGCCAGGGCGGGAGCGTCATCACGCGGAAGCTGAGCCTGACGCGGTGAGAGGGCATAGATTTTTAACACAGAGAAAAGCAGAGTCCGGCAGAGAGTAGCAGAGGTTTTATCAAAACAGGGGGACGGAGAGACAGAGTAAAGAGGGGAAGACAGACAACAGGATCAGCATGAATATCAGGATCTGGGTATATTGATCTTAATACGGATTAACGGATTGAACGGATTTACGGAATTCTATCAAAACAGAGGGACAGAGGGACAGAGAAAAGAAGGGAAGACAGAACGGGATCCAGGTCTTTTGACGGAGTATTTTAAGGCTCTCTTTCAAATCGAGTGGGTAGAGTTAGTCGAACCACAGATTCGGGGTGGCAAAATCCGTTTGCCACAGTGAGCGGAGCTCGCTTTAGCCAGTTTGCTGTCTCTGCCGAACAGATTTCGGCAGCCCACTTTATTGTATGTGATCAAGATGACCGTAACCCCACCCACCAAGTTTGAATGAGAGCCTATTTTAACACAGAGATGGGAAGAAACAGAGGGACAGAGAGACAGAGAAAAGAGGGGAAGACAGACAACAGGATCAGCATGAGTATCAGGATCTGGGTATATTGATCTTAATACGGATTAACGGATTGAACGGATTTACGGAATTCTATCAAAACAGAGGGACAGAGAGACAGAGAAAAGAGGGGAACACAGACAACAGGATCTGGGTATACTGATCTTAACACGGACGAACCCACTCAATTTGAACATGAACCAATTTTATCTGTGGGATCAGTGCAATCTGTGTGAGGCTTCTTATCCGCGTGTCTTTGCTATATCCGGGGAATTACCAGTGCAGGCTGCTGCCGAGGCCGATGAAATCCGAGCTGTAGTTCAGCAGGGTGTTGGCGCGGTGTGAGTAGAGCAAACGCAGTTCACTGGTGGGATTGAAGAAATAACCCAATTTCCCGGAAAGGGTGAACTGGCGTCCGGGCTGGAAGTTCACTCCGCCTCCGGCATAAACGCTTTTCCACACCCGCAGCTCGGTTTCGGCGAAGAGGGCGGAGGCCGAGTTCTCCGGACTGAATTTGCCTCCCGCGAGCAGGTAGGAAGAGGTGGAAGGATCGGTCGGCAGGCTGTATTTGAGCTGAGCGCGGAGATAGTTTGAAACCAGGTACAGGCCGTTGAAGCCCGCGTCCAGGCAGGAGTTGTTCACCAAATAGACAAATCCGGCCAGATCCGGCGTGAATCTTTGCTGATAACGCAGCGTGCTTTGCAGCAGATGGCGTTTTTGGTCCGGCACGCCTTCCCCCTGACGCCAGGTCCAGTTCACGGAACCGCTGAACCAGCCGTATGTTCCGAGCCGGTATTCGGCATCCAGGCCGCCGTTGAACTGATCCAGACCGTAGATTTCGGTGGAGAGGGCCTGATGCCGGTCCAAGGCCAGGTGGGCGGAAATTCCCCCCACGGGCGGGGTCTGCAGCCCGAGGCCGTAATAAACGTCGCCGACGCCCTCGCGGGGTCCGGGCACAAGCTCGAAAGTGTTGAGGTCCAGTTCCCAGGGCCGGTAGCGGAGATACTTGAACTGCGCGTGGCTGGAAGCTGTCAGGAAGGGAGTTTTATAACCGGCGATGAGGGTGGCCTGGTGCTGCAGGGTGCGTTCCTGAGCCACGAAAGGTTTCCAGTCCGGATACAGACCGAGGGTGTCCGGGCTGCCAAAGAAGAGGTTCCGGTATCCGGCTTCCAGTTCCCAAACGCCGTTGCCGCCCGTGACGGCCAGTTCGCCATGGTGCCAGAGTTTTTGGGGATCGCCGGAAACATAAAGGCCAGTGGAACGCAGGTTGGAAGCCAGGCGCAGATCCCAGTGGGGCGAAAGCCGCTGTTCCCAGGCCAGACGATTCATTTCCGTATGGCTGCTGGCGTCAGAACTGAATTCCAGGCCCAAAGCGTTTTCCAGGGTGAGTGAGCTTTGCGCGGGCAAGGCCAGCGCGAGCAGCCAGAAGGCCGCGATCAATAAATGGCGCTGTTTGGACATGCTGCCACGCAGTTTCCGCATTGGGTGCATTTGCTGAGATCGATCGCCGCTTTGCCCAGATGATCGAGGTAGATGGCGTCGTTGGGACAGATCCGGACGCATTCGCCGCAGCCGTTGCAGGAATGCCGGTCCACGCTGTATTCTGTTTCGGTGACCCGCTGACAGGCCACCGCGATGGTCATGACCATCGCCAGCAGGAGGATCAGGATGAGGGTGGGCCGGTTCATTTGGGGGTCCTGATGGCGCGGTAGGCGCAGGTTTTCACGCAAAAGCGGCGGTTGATGCAAAGATCGGGGTCGATCTCAGCTCGCTCCTGGCGCAAGTTGATGGCGTTGGTGGGACAGTGTTTCACGCAGTCGCCGCAGCCAACGCATTTGTTCCGTTCAACCTGAGGCAGGTCGCTCACGGTGGCGAACACAGCCAGGAACAGGGCCACCACCACAATGCTAAGCAGGATCTTTTTGTTCTTCATTTTGCTCCTTGGGCACTTGGGCCGGTTTGAGAAAAACCAGACGGTCGATCTTTAAAAGATAGTAGAGCAGCGCGCAACTGAACCAAACCATGCCTCCGGACCAGAGAATGTCCGAGGCGAAGTGTCCGCCCTGGGCCATACGCACGAGACCCATGCCACAGCCGTAAAGGAGGCTGATGACCAAAGCCCAGGCGGTGAGGCGCGGTTTGCGGCCGCGAAAGATGAAATAGAGGGCGAAAAAGTAGAACCCCATGGAGGCGTGTCCGCTGGGAAAAGCTTCGCCGGTGCTGGCGGGATCGATGGTCAGAGGGGCTTCGTAGGCGGATTGTCCGCCAAAAACGGCCAGCTGACTGGGCCGGGGACGTCCCCAGTATTCTTTGAACACGGCATTCACCAGCAGACCGGGCCCGAGCAGCATCACCAAAGCCAAAAACAGGCCGGAGCGGCGCCACTGGGCGAGGTTGTGAGAGAAAAACCCGGCCACATAGACCACCAGACCGGTGATGGAAAGGATAAGGGCGGGCAGGGTGCCGTATTTGTAGATCAGATCGAACCACTTGATGTAATGGCCGGTCCAGTTGCCGCTACCGGCGTAGAAGGATGCCTGGAACTTCAGGTCCAGACCGCGGGCGCGGATCAGCCAGGTTCCCGCGGCCAGGATCAGCGCGGGCAGGAGGAAATCCAAGATCAAAACGATATGGCGGCTCCAGGGAACCGCCATACCGATTGTTTTATTCACTGGGTCTCGGGGCAATCTGAACATCGATGCTCTGTGCTCCAGGATCCGCTTGTTTAGGCTTCTTTGTTTATGGGGTTGTCCGGATCTTCCGGAGTTTCCGCCGGTGTTTCAGTTACTTCTTCAACAGCCGGCTCTTCCGCGGGTATTTCTTCCACGGTCACTTCGACGGCCGGTTCTTCGACGTGAACTTCTTCCACGGTCTCTTCTACAGCCGGTTCTTCGACGGGAACTTCTTCCACGGTCTCTTCAACGGCCGGTGCTTCGACGTGAACTTCTTCCACAGTCTCTTCAACGGCCGGTGCTTCGACGGGAACTTCTTCCACAGTCTCTTCTACAGCCGGTGCTTCGACCTGAACTTCTTCCACAGTCTCTTCAACGGCCGGTGCTTCGACGTGCACTTCTTCCACGGTCTCTTCTACAGCCGGTTCTTCGACGTGAACTTCTTCCACAGTCTCTTCGACTCCAGATTCTTCCACGGAGGTATCTTCCACCGCGGTTTCCACGGTTTCTTCCACCCCTGTAACCTCGGCGGAGTCTTCCGCGGCGTCGGTTTCAGCCGGGGAGTCTGTATCAGCCTGAGTTTCGGCTTCATCGGTGAGCGGAACGCCGGATTCATCTTTCTGCTTGTCGCGGGCCTGGCGTTCGGCGCGTTTCTTTTGCAGCCGGGCAATGCGCTCGCGCATGTACTGTTCGTGCAGGGCGATGTATTCTTCCTGCAGCTTGGGATCGCGGGAGAAGAAGAAGGCCTTGACGCTGAGGATGAGGCGGCGGTTTTCCATATCCAGCTCGATCACCTTGAGAGGCAGTTCTTCGCCGGCATGGAAGGCTTCTTCAGAGTGTTCCAGCTTGGGAATGGCGAGGTGGGAAATCGGGATGAACCCTTCCACGATGTCTTCGCCAACCTGGATGTCCACCAAAACGCCTTTGGGGATCAGTTTGCTGATCTTGCCCTTCACTTCGGTGTTGATGGGCAGGGATTCGTTCAGATGCTCCCAGGGATCGGGATGCAGCTGTTTCACGCCCAGGGCGATGC
>CAZVXH010000063.1:0-15630 GCA_964631015.1 uncultured Candidatus Cloacimonadota bacterium
ATACGGGATCAATACGGATTTCATCCGTATTGATCCCGTATTTATCCCGTAATGTAAACGGGAGCCATGCGGAGACCAATCGGAATGAAATTCTCTAATATACTGGGGTTGTACACGATAGGCAATAGGAGATGAACGCTCATCAGCAACGATAAACTAAAAATCTTTGGAATCAAGGGGTTGTGAGTTTTATCTGCAGCTGATCCCGGATACCGGTGGCTTGGGCCAGGATCAACCAACGCTCAAGTTGTTTGCTGGTGGCGACGGAATTCAGCTTATCCTGTTCGTTTTGGCGGCGGGAACGGCTCAACTGGCCTACCAGATGGGCCTGTTCTCCAATCGCGGACCAGGTTTGGGCTTCGAGCTCAAAATCCAGGACAGCGGCGAACCGCAGGGCGCGCAGCAGGCGCAGAGGATCTTCCTCAAATGACTCCCGGGGGTCGCGCACACAGCGGATGAGGCGGTTTTGGAGGTCGGCCAGGCCGAGAGAGCAGGGGTCCAGGATCCCGGCGTCAGAAATCCTCTGATATAGGGCGTTCACGGTGAAATCGCGGCGCCGGCAGTCGGTGCTGAGGGAGGCGAAACGCACCCGGGGAAAACGGTTGCCGGGTTGGTAGCTTTCGCCGCGGGACATCACGAATTCCAGCGGCACTTCGTCCAGAGCGAGTTTCGCGGTGCCAAAGGAGGCATGGAACCGCGGTTCCGGCAGGGCGAATTCCCGGGCCAGAAACCTGGCCAGGGCGATGCCGCCACCGGGAAGTTCCACGGCGATATCGGCATCCAAAACCTGATCAGACCTGCCCAGCAGCAGGTCGCGCACGCAGCCTCCGGCAAAGTAGCAGTGGCCGGCAAAGCGGGTGTCCAATGTGGCCGCGGCCAGCTTGAGGCGCAGCTCTTCCAGCTTCACAGCAGCTCCCCGATCACGGCGTTGGAAACAAAGAGCGCCGCGTCAGTCAGGCGCAGCCTTGATCCTTCGAGCGCGAGCAGCCCGGAGGCGCCCAATCTGGCGATCTCAGCCGCTTTGGCGCCAAGCAGGTCATGGTGGTAAAGCCTTTGGAGCTCATCCAGGTCCAGGCCCCGCAGCAGCCTGAGTCCCATCATGATGTGGTCCGCTTCCGCCTGTTCCAGAGAGCACTCCTCGCTTTCGGCCGGCAGCTTTTGGTCAGTTACGTTCTGATAATATTGGTCGAGGTCGGCCGGATTGCTGTAGCGCAGGGGTGGCAGCCAACCGGAGGCGGAGGCTCCCACCGCCAGATAAGGTTGGTTTTCCCAATAGCTAAGATTGTGGCGCGAGGCGTAACCGGGCCGGCAGAAATTGGAGATCTCGTAGTGTTCGAAACCGGCCGCGGTGAGCAGCGAGCGCAGGACGGTATACTGTTCGGCGAGGTTTTCCTCGTCCGGCAGCGGCTTTTCAGCGCCGGAAGCGAGATCACGGCCCAGAGGGGTGGCGGGATCGGGAGTGAGCAGATAGGCGGAAATATGTTCGGGGGTCAAAGCCAGGTAGCGGTCGAGGTTGCGGCGAATTCCGCCGGCGTTCGAGCCGGGCAAACCATAGATCAGATCCAGGGAGATGTTGGCGTAGCCAGATTCGCGGCAAAGCTTGATCAGTTGGGGAACCTGAGCCGCCCGGTGGCGCCGGCCCAGCCAGACCAGATCCGCGTCATTTAGGCTCTGAACCCCTATGGAAAGGCGGTTTACGGGAGTGGCGCGCAGCTCACTTAAGAAGGAAGCGGTGATCTGGATGGGGTTGAGTTCCAGGCTGATCTCGGCCCCGGGAGCAAGTTCAAACGCTTCGCAAAGGGAGTTGATCTGCTCCGAACCAAGCAGTGAAGGCGTTCCGCCGCCGAAATAGAGGGTCCGCGCCTGTCTGAGAGCGGGATCGCGCCGCTGCCAGAAGCTGATCTCGCGCAGCATATATCCGAGATATTCAGCCAGCGCGGCGCGGGAATAAGGCCGGCTGAAAAAGCTGCAATAGCCGCAGCGGGCCAGGCAAAAGGGAATGTGCAGATAGACCGCCACTCCGCTGGCTCCCGGTGTGAAAACAGCGGGAGAGGCGTCCAGGCTGGGATAGGCGTTCATCCCGCACCCCGGAAAGGGGGCTTATCCGGAAGCCGGAGCCGGTTTCTTGCCTTTGGCGAAGCGGAACATCCGGTCCCAACGGATGTGCGGCGTATCGAAGAGTTTGTTGTATTCGATGCCTTTGGAGAAGAAGATCAGCCAGGGGGTGCCGGTGATGTCCTTGCGGTCCAGGAATCCCCAGTAGCGGCTGTCTTCGCTCACGTCACGGTTGTCGCCCATGACGAAGTATTTGCCCTCAGGCACTTTGATCGGGCCGAACCAGTCGCGGTTGTAAAGCTTGCGGGCCGGGATCCCTTTCAGGCTGTCGACCGGCGCGCGGTATTGGTCATACCAGTTGCTATCGGTGATGTAGCCGTCGTTCTGGTCCTCCGCGAAGCGATGGGGGATGATCTGGGTGGGCGATTCGGGCGGCGAGGGGATGGGAATGTCGTAGCATTCATAGTTTCGGGTGAAGGCCTGACCGTTTAGGAACACCTGTTTATCACGCACCTCAACGATGTCGCCGGGCATGCCGATCACGCGCTTGACCACGTTTTTGCGGGCGTAGTAGGTGATGTGAAAAAAGGTCATGGGAAACTTGGCAAAGCTCTGGGTTTTGTTGAAATAGAGGGGATGAAAGAGTTTGACGAAATTGTCGCGGGAATCCGGATGTTCGGGTGTGTTCTCCTCGATCTTGGGATAGCGGAAGGTGACGATGTCCTCGCGTTTGGGATCGGCGAAGAAATACTTCAGCTTGTTCGCCACCAGGTAATCGCCGGTGAGCAGGGTTTTTTCCATCGAGGGCGAGGGGATCATGAAGTTCTGGAAAGTGTAGTTGCGGATGATCATCGCCACCACAAAGGCGAAGAGAATGGCCTCGATCCAGTCTTGCAGCCAGGGTTTGTGGCGGCGGTACTTCTTAGCTGACGGGATGGGCGTGATGGTGTAGGCGGGTTCCTTGTATTCCTGTTTTTTGGCTTTGGCCTTGATAGTGTTTTTATCTTTCATCGTATCCTTCACAAAAGCTGATGTCCATCCTTTTTTTAGAGCCGCCCGCTTTTGTCAAGCAGGAATTTGCCGCCCCGGGGCCGGTTTGTCCGCGTGACGCCTAAAAGGCCAGCATCAGCAGGGCTTCGATGTCCGCGGCGCTGAATTTGTGGATCCGGCCTACCCCGCGGGAACTCATGATGATGTCACGCAGGTCTGGAAGCTGATGTTCGTGGAGGCCGAGGTCGCGGAGGCAGATGGCGGAACCCCAGGTTTCGATCTGGTCGCGGAAGCGAAGCAGGGCGTGGGATACGCTGTTGGCTGAGTATACGTTTTGGGCCCAGTAGACGAAACGCTCCGGCTGTTTTTCGCTCACATACTCGATCCAGGCGGGGAAGATCACTCCGAGGCCCTCGCCGTGGGCGATCCGGGGATCCAGCACGGAAAAGGCATGCTCGATGCTGTGGCAGGACCAGTCTCCGCCCTGGAGGCCGGCGCCGCTGATGCCGTTGAGCGCCAAAGTCGCGCTCCAGGCCAGATTGCCGCGGGCCACGAGGTCGTTGGGGTCCTGCTGCAGCCGGTTGGTGGTGGCGGTGATGGTTTTTAAGAGGGCCGCGTCTATGGCCAGGGTGGCTTCCGCGCGCTCATCCATGAAGAAATATTCCAAAATGTGAGCGGTGGCGTCCAAAGCGCCGTTTACCGTTTGCCGCCAGGGCAGGCTGCTCTGGACGGCGGGATCGATGATGGAGACTCGCGGATAGAGCAGCGGTGAACTGATGCTCCATTTCTTTTTCTCCGCGGTGTTGGTGATCACGGCGTTGCCGTTCATCTCGCTGCCGGTGGCGGAGATGGTGAGCACCGTGAAGACGGGCAAAGCTTTGCTGACGCGCTCTTTACCGGCATAGGCGTCCCAGATGTCCGGCAGATAAAATCCCGCCGCGGCGGCTTTGGCGCTGTCGATCACGCTGCCTCCGCCCACCGCCAGAACGGCGTCGACCTGTTCGGTTTTGGCCAGGGCGACCAGTTCGCGCACTTTTTCCAGGGTGGGATTGGCCTGTACGCCCCAAGCTTCTGTCCAGTCGATCTGGCTGGATCTGAGGCTGTCACAGACCTGTTGGTGCACTCCATTCGCGCGGATCGAACCGCTGCCAGCCACCAGCAGGCACTTGCGCACGCCGGCGTTCTGCAGCTCCGGCCCAAGCTGCTCTATCATCCCGGCTCCAAAATGGATCCGGGTGGGGTTGTGAAAACTAAAGGATTCCATTCCTGCTCCTTATCATTGCTTTGTTTCAAACGCTGTTTCAACTTCAGATATGATAAGGGCAAAGCGGCTTCAGGCAAGCTGAAAAGCGCGTTCAGCCACACAGCCGCCCGCGGCCGGGATAGGAACTGAGCGCGGATCAGGGCTCGAGAATTTCTTCGTACATCTCGCCTGGCTTGATATAGCGCAGTTGACGGAGCTCGAGCTCGTAGAGGCGGTAATCCGGATCGGCGGCATCGGTCCAGTAAGCGTAGATGAACGGCGCGAAATCCGCGACCTCTTTTTTGCGGGCGAGCTCATCCACCTGGATCAGGACGCCCCGACCGCGCAGATAGCCGCTGCCCTCTTCAGATGTGTAAAGCAGGCAGAATTCGGCATTGGGGTTGGCGGCGATCTGAGCGCTTTTATGGTCTTTGGCGCCGGTGGCGAGAAAGAGCCGACGTTCTTTGGCGATCAGGGTCATGGGCCGCAACCGCGGCTCGGAGCCTTCGCAGGTGGCCACGTGTACCATCTGCGTGGGTTTCAGGGTATCGAGGATGTTCAGTTTCATACGATCTCCATAATGGAGCTTAGCTTTTGGATAAGTACGTCGCTGTCAAGCGAATAATCACATATTGCTTGACAACAGATACGGCCGGGCAGAAAAGGTCATTCATTGAAACACTGTTCAAAGGAGCCGCCTCTGCGCCGAATCATCTGTTACGCCATCCTGCTGCTGAGCTTCAGCGGCCTGGGTTCCGTGATCACGGAAGTGGGCTCTCTGCGCGGATTTCTGTATGGCTCGGAGCCCGCCTGCGCCTACGACAACTGGGTGAGCCACATTTCCGAGGGGCAGGTGTCCGGGCTGAATGTTTACGCGCCTTGGGAGCAGCAGAATAACGATTTTGGCGATTTTTACATCCCCACGCAGGAACAGCTGTTCCTCTGGGGACTGGTGGTGGACGACTTTCTGGCTTTGGATCTGGACAGCGCGCAGGCAAAGATCAGGCAGTTCGGTTTTCCCTATCAAGTGGTCAATTTTCAGGATCTGGACAGCGGCCGCAACCTCTATCTGCTGCGCGAGACCCTCAACGCCGACGTGGACAGCAACGGCACAGCCGACCCCACGGATGACGAGATCGGCAGTTTCGACCACGGCTGGGGCCTCTACGTGTACGATCCCAGCGCCAGCAGGCCCATCGTGATCACCACGCCGCATCCCTGCGACGATTATCCCTCCCCGGTGTTCGCGCTGGAAACCTTCTACAAACTGGACGCGCGCTTTCTGCTGATCGCCGGGGCCGGCCGCGAAGTGGCCTACACTCCGCCTTACTCCAACAACAACCAGTCGATCAGCGATCCCTCGCGCTACGCCGCGCACCCTTTCAACGAATTCTACCAGCGCTGCTCCCAGCAGATCCGCGGTATCACAGGTAAAACGGAATTTTCCCTGCAGATCCACAGCTACGACTGGTACAAATACCAGGGCCAGCCAAACGTGATGCTCTCCGCGGGCAACGGTCGCCGCTGGCCGGCTCTGCCCATCCGCGACAATTCCCGGGCCCGGCACGACCTGATCCACCACACACCCTTTCTCGTGCATCCGGCCAACGCGCTGGGTACCCATTCCGAAGTGGACATCCTCGATTTTTACAGCGTTTACCAGTCAAGTTCCGATCCGGTCACTTATGACAACGCTGGTCAGATCATCACGCTGCCCTCCAACACGGAACTGCCCGGAGCGGAATTCAACCAGCAGATGCTGTTCACCGCACAGCAAAACGTTTACGATGTCTATTCACCCTTTCTGCATGTGGAGATGGACGAACTGCCCAAATGCTTCAGCCTCAACCCCGAAAACTGGTACTGGTTCTACGGTTATGACATTGAATCCGAAACCTGGAACCCGGCCCAGCGCTACACCCGCTTCACAGAGTTCTATCTGCCCTGGTTGGACGCGCTGCACGCGGTGATCGACAGCATGCTCATCCTGGACGACGGCACTGGCCCCACAAATCCGGAAAACCCGCGCCTGATCTCGCTTTACGGCTACTCAGCCGAGATCGGCTGGGACCGCGGTTACAGCTACGATTTCGACAGCTATGTGTTGAACCTGCGCTGGGAACAGGACGGAGCCTGGCAGAACCGGGTGCTCGACCGCCACACAGACGCCGAACTGGCCTGGCAAAAGCGCGACTGGTTAAGCCTGAGCCTGAGCGGTGTTTCCCAAGTCTATTACCTGAGCGTGCAAGCCCGGGACAAGCATGGAAACCTCAGTCCCCGCAGCCGGGAACTCAAGATCTGGATCCTGGGCTCACCCATCACGGAATTCACGGCCACAGCCGGAGACGGGGTAGCAGATCTGAATTTTACCGCCAACAACAGCAACGCCCTGGGTTTCAATGTGTACCGCGGGTCGGGCAACAGCGAAGCGGAGCTGATCTCATCCTGGGCCTGGGATCTGGGCCTGAGGCCAAACCCAGAGGGAGTTTACAGTTATCAGGATACGGAGCTGAGCAACGGAACAGTTTATCACTATCAGATCAGCGCTGATTACGTGGGCGATCTGGAAGCCTATTTCTGGCAAACCCGGAGCGTGAGCCCCAATCCGGTGTGGTCGCTGATCCTGAGCGATATCGATCACCTCATGAACAAAACCTTCCGCTTCGGCGGCAATCCTTTGGCGCTGGACGGCTCCGATCCCCTGGACCAATATGAAGCTTCCGGGGGCGGACAGCTCAAACTGGGAACCTTTCTGCTGGCTGATCACGACGAAATGATCTTCATCCGGGATATCCGCTCCTGGTTCGATTCCAACAACCTCAGCAAACGCTGGGATCTGCGCTGCCGCAGCCAGTACACCGGCATGCAGCTGTATCTGGCCGCCGGAGCGGAACTGCTGGCCGGCAACGACGACCTCCTGCTCTACGACACGCAGAGATACCGCTGGCACGATCTGCGCTCGGGACCCTACAGCTGGCTGAACACCCAGACCGGTTGGCAGGATTTTCAACTTTATTGGGGAAAACAGCAGCCCCGGGTGCGCTTCATCCCCGCGGCGGATCTCTTTACCTGGCAGGGAAGCGAGCTGAACCTGCATTACGAGGTACTCAACCGGCAGCGGGTGGAAAGCGTAGACCTCTGGCTTTGCTCCGGGCAGGATTCGCTGTTCCTGGGCTCCGGCCTCGATCCACAGATCACCGACTGGCCTTACCACGCGCAGGAACTGATCAGCGGCGCCCGCCTGCTGGTGCTGCTGCACCTGGCCGAGGGCGGCACTCTGCCCCAGTATTCGGACCAACGCTTCAGCATCCTGCCCTCAAACCACGTCTATCAGCAGGCTCCGGGCTACAGTGTGCTCAGTTTTCCCCACAGCGGATTTGGCCCGCCGGTCAGCGAATTTCTCGGCAACTCCGCCTCAGCCTGGGTTTTGGGAGCAGACGAATCGTGGCAGCCGCAAACAAGCCTGAACAACACCCACGGCTTCCTGGTCCTCCATCCGCAAGCCTTCCAGGCCTCGCTGCCGGTGGAGATGCCGTCCGCGCCGGTATCCCGAAACCTCCATCCGGGCTGGAATCTGCTGGCCAATCCCCATTACCACCGGTATCAACTGAAGGACCTGGGGTTCAGCCGCGGCGGAAACCAGACAAGCTACGCGCAGCTGGTGGCGGAAGGCTGGCTCAAGCCGGGAGTCCAGATTTACGACCAGTCCGGCTTCAGGATTGTGGACGCGATCCCGCCCGGCGCGGCGGTCTTGGTCCAAAATTATGGATCCCAGCCGCTGACGGTTGTGTTCGACCCTCACAACTACGCTGGAGAGGCTGTGAATCTGCCCCTGCAGTGGAGCGTAAGCCTAAGCATCTCAGACGGATACAACTCCGGAGACGCGGTGCAGCTGGGAACCGCCGATTTGAGCTCTGAGGCCTTCGATCCCCTCTTCGATCAACCCAAAATCCCGGCTTTTCCCTCCTCTCCATACCGGTTGGCCTTGCAGCTGACCGATCCCCAGAGCGGAGAGAGCCAGCTGCTGCAAAGCGAATACCGGGGCCTCTATCCCTTTTACAATCTGGCGGAAAAACTCTGGCAAGTGGAACTGGACCTGATTGACCGGCGGCCCTTGCGGTTGACGTGGGAAAGTTCATCTCTGCCAGATGGTTACAGCGCCGAACTCACTCTTTTTGGCCAGACTTTCGCGCTGCAGCAGGGACAAGCGATATGGTGCGATCCCCCCGCGGGAGGAACTCATTTTGGCCAGATCAGGATCCGCAACTACAGTCCAGCGTGGCTAACCAACTGCAAATCAGATCAGATCAGCGTCTATCCCAACCCTTTCCGGGATGAACTGCGGATCGACCTCTCCCCCCTCAAGGCGAAGGAGGCAAACGGGGCCGTGTACAACCTGCGCGGGCAGAAAGTGAAGGAATTTCAGTTGATAGCGCCGGGTTTGGACGCGTATGTCTGGGACGGCCGGGACAACCGCGGCGATAGGCTTCCCGCGGGTGTCTACCTGCTCAGGATCGAGTCTGACAAAGGCCGGCAGACCATCAAGCTGCTGAAATACTGATCGCCATTGACAGCATCGCCCGGGCAAATATCCTGGTCTGGGATCAGCGTCTGATCGCCAGCAAAATCACCGCAGTTCATACTGCCAAAGGACCAAACCCGATGAACCGTATCCGGGAAGACAATCCCGCCCCAAGCTCTGAATGCCGGCAGCGGCAAGGCCAGCCATGCTCTTGATAATCAGCCCCAGCCACTGGGCGCCGTTCAACATCGCCAGCGAGGAACACCTCCTCAGCAGCTTCGCGGAGGACGTTTTTCTCCTCTACCGCAACGCGCCCTCGATCATTGTGGGCCGCAACCAGAACACCCTGGCCGAGATCAACCTGCCCTGGGTCACTCAGCACGCCATTCCCGTTGTGCGCCGTCTCACGGGCGGCGGAACCGTCTTCCACGACCTTGGCAACCTCAATTTCAGCTTTATCATGAACCGCTCCGCCGACGAGGAGAGCGGCTTCGCCAAATACACCGCGCCGGTTTTGGCCGCGTTGCGGGAACTGGGGGTGGACGCCCGTCTGGAAGGCCGCAACGACCTCACCATCAAGGGCCTGAAGTTTTCCGGCAACGCCCGCGCGGTGCATAAAAACAAGATCCAACAGCACGGCACCATCCTCTTCGCCAGCCACATCGGCGATCTGAGCGCCGCCCTGAAAGCCAATCCCCTCAAATTCCGCGACAAAGCGGTAAAATCGGTCTCCAGCCGGGTCACCAACGTGAGCGAATATCTGCCCCGGCCGCTGCCGCTGGAGGACTTCATCCGGCTGGTGCAGGCCGAGGTGCTGAAGATGTATCCCGAAGCTCGCGCCCACGCTTTCAGCCCGGCCGACGAAACCGCCATCCTGGCTTTGGCTCAAAGCAAATACGACCACTGGGAATGGAATTTCGGCCGCTCTCCGGCTTACAATCACGTGCAGGCTGTCCGCTGCGCCGCCGGTACCATCGAATTCCACGCCGACGTTCACCGGGGCCGGATCACCGCGCTGAAGGTCTTTGGCGATTTCTTCGGCAACCGCGACATAGCTGAGTTTGAAGCCGCCCTCACTCTCCTTCCCCACCGCGAGTATGAGCTGCGCCAGGCCTTGGAAGCGCTTCCCCTGCGAGAATTCTTCGGCCCAGTGACCAGCGCGGACATCCTGCCGGGTTTGATCTGAACCCTTTCGCAAGGGCGGTTCCAGGCCCCGGAGGCCGGTTTGGCGCAGCCAAAAAAAACCTTGACCAATAAGGCGCGAATTTTTTAATGCGGTTTAACTTAAGATTGGAGTTTAGATGAACATACATTTTCGCGACGTTCAGACGGGCAGCGTGGAAGCCCGCGCCATCATGGAGATCGCCGACGGCGTTTTTCTGAACGAGATCACCATCCTCAACATTGATGGCGAGATCGTGGTGGAGTTTCCCCGCAAGAGCTTTATGGGCAAAAACAAGCGCACCTTTTACATGGACGTGGTCACCTTTGAGGACAGCGACAAGCGCATTGTGTGGGAACTGGAGGTCAAGAGCGCTTACCGCGAGTGGCGCAAGGCGAACAAGAAAGTACTGGTTTATGAACAACAATAATATAGCTGGAGGATCATCATGATCACCGACCTGCAAGAAGTTCTCTCTACCAACATCAAGGGTATGAAGCGCTCCGCCATTCGCGAGCTGCTGAAGTATCTTGGCCAGCCTGGCCTGATCTCGTTTTCGGGAGGCTTTCCCGCCCCGGCCACCTTCCCGGTGGAAGAGCTTAAAGGCATCATCGCCGAGGTTATGGATACCGAAGCCGCCTACGCGCTGCAATATGGCGCCACGGAAGGCGACACCCTGCTGCGCACCATGATGGTGGAACGCTACAAAAAAGCCGGCGTGGATATAAGCATCGACAACATGATCATCACCACCGCCTCCCAGCAGGCGCTGGACTTGATCGCCAAGATCTTCATCAACCGCGGTGACACCGTCATCGTGGGCCTGCCCTCCTACCTGGGCGGACTCAGCGCTTTCAACTCCTACGGAGCCGACATGATCGGCGTTCCGATGGACGACGAGGGCGAAATCCCGGAGATCATGGAAACCAAGATCCAGGAAGCCATCGCCCGGGGCAAGAAGCCGAAATTCATCTATGTGATCCCGGACTTCCAAAACCCCGCCGGGATGACCATGAGTGCCAAACGCCGCCACGAGATCATCGCCATCGCCCACAAGTACGATATCCTGATCCTGGAGGACAGTCCCTACCGCGAACTCCGCTACGAAGGTGAAGACCAGCCCACCCTCTATGAACTGGACGGCAGCGGCCAGGTGATCCTGCTGGGAACCTTCTCCAAGATCTTCTGCCCCGGTTTCCGCATCGGCTGGGTGGTTGGCCATCCGGACGTGCTGGACAAGATCGTGGTTGCCAAGCAAGCCACCGACCTCTGCACCCCGCCTTTCACGCAGCGCATCGCCGCCCGCTACATCGAAAAGGGCTATCTGGATCCCAAGCTGGACCAGATCCGCACCATGTACAAAGCCAAACAGAAAGTGATGCTGGATTCCCTGCAGGAATTCATGCCCGAGGAATTCACCTGGATCAAGCCCCTGGGCGGCCTCTTCCTGATGGCTTACGGCCCCGAGGGCATCGACACCAACGCCCTGCTGCTGGATTGCATCAAAGATCATAAGGTGGCCTACGTGGCTGGAACCTCCTTCTTCTGCGACGGCAAGGGCCAAAACACCATGCGGCTGAACTTCTCCTACGAATCCGAGGAGAACAACCGCGAGGGCTGCAAACGCCTGGGAGACTTTTACAAACAAGTTCTGGCCAAAAGGACCTGAACCGCCCCAACTACTTGAAATGCAAAAATATACAACCTGGA
The DNA here is from genome assembly GCA_964631015.1 of uncultured Candidatus Cloacimonadota bacterium. Taxonomy (GTDB): domain Bacteria; phylum Cloacimonadota; class Cloacimonadia; order Cloacimonadales; family Cloacimonadaceae; genus Syntrophosphaera. The sequence goes on from CAZVXH010000063.1 coordinate 11,683, forward strand.
GGAAATGTGCCTAAAAAAGTCGAAAAAGACCGCATGGGCATGATCATCAGGGAAGAAGACGCGCTGGAAAAGATGGAGGTGGAACCCACCGAAGTCAAAGCCCCCGGCGACGATGATTCCCCAGTTCTGATCTATTACAACTGGTGCAAAAAGTGCGGCATCTGCGTCGCCTTCTGCCCCACCGGCTGTCTGGGCCGCAAAGCCGACGGCTCACCCTATGTGGCCGCGCCGGAAAAATGCATCCACTGCGAGACCTGCGACCGTCTCTGCCCCGATTTCGCCATTACTGGCGCCAAAGACCGCTGAGGAGAGCTGCATGCCAAAAAAGCCAACCATCACCAAACCCGCTCCGAAAGCCAAGCCTGTAAAGACCGTGGCCAAGCCCGCCAAGACCGAAACCAAGCTCGAGGAATTGCAGGCCACCCGCGAACGCAAAACCGTGCTGATGCAGGGTAACGAAGCTGTGTCCTACGGCGCTCTGGATGCCGGCTGCAACTTCTTTGCCGGCTATCCGATCACCCCTTCCACCGAGATCGCCGAGATCCTGGCCACCGAGCTCCCCAAGCGCGGCGGCGTCTTTGTGCAGATGGAAGACGAGATCGCCAGCATCTGCGCCATCACCGGCGCTTCTTTGGCCGGCGCGAAATCCCTCACCGCCACCTCCGGTCCCGGCTTTTCGCTGATGCAGGAAGGCATCGGCTTTGCCAAGATCACCGAAACGCCCTGCGTGGTGGTGAACGTCCAGAGGGTCGGCCCCTCCACCGGCATGCCCACCAGCTGCGCCCAGGGCGAAATCCAGCAATCCCGCTGGGGCAGCCACGGCGACAGCCCGGCTATCGTTCTTTATCCGGACAGCGTGAAGGAATGCTACGAGCTCACCATCCGCGCCGTAAACCTCTCTGAAAAATACCGCACCTGCGTGATCCTGCTGTTGGACGAGGTTTTGGGCCACATGCGCGAAGCCGTGCGCTTGCCGGATCTGGCCTACGTGCGCGTGATCTCGCGCATCAAGCCCACCGTGCCGCCCCACTGGTACAAGCATTACGACGAAAACCAGAAATATCTTTCCCCCCTGGCCAGCTACGGCGACGGCTACAGGTTCCACGTGACCGGCCTCACCCACGACCAGCTGGGCTTTCCCACCAACAAAGCCACGGAAGCCGCGGACATGATGGACCGCCTGCGCAAGAAGATCACCTACAACATCCGCGACCTCGTGCAGATCGAAAGCTATGAGATGGAAGACGCCAAGATCGCCATCTTCGCGGCCGGGATCACAGCCCGCGCCGCCAAAGCTGCCGTGGCCATGGCCCGTCACGAAGGCATCAAGGTGGGCCTGCTGCGTCCTCTCACCATCTGGCCTTTCCCGGACGACGCGGTGCGCAAGATGCTGCGCGACGTAGACATCGTGGTGGTGCCGGAACTCAACCAGGGCCAGCTCGTCCGAGAGATCGAGCGCCTGGTAAAAGACCGCAGCGACAGCAAGCTGATCAAAATCCAGCGCGTGAACGGAAAACTGATCTCACCCCAGGACATCCTGAGAAAAATGAAGGAGGGAATGTAATCATGGCCAACGTACCGCAAAGAATCATCCACGAATACCTGCGCCACGACAAGAAATTCCCCCATGTCTGGTGCTCCGGCTGCTCCAACGGCATCGTGCTGGGCTCCATCATCCGCGCCCTGGCCGGAATGGACATCGACCGCGACGACATCGTGATGGTCTCCGGAATAGGCTGCTCCTCGCGCATGCCGGTGTATGTGGACTTCAACACCCTGCACACCCTGCACGGACGCTCCATCGCCTACGCCACCGGAATCAAGCTCCAAAAGCCGCATCTGAAGGTGATCGTGATCACCGGTGACGGCGACTGCACCGCCATCGGCGGCAACCACCTGATCCACGCGGCCCGCCGCAACATCGACCTCACGGTGATCCTGGTGAACAACAACATTTACGGCATGACCGGCGGACAATGCTCTCCCACCACGCCGCACGACGCCATCGCCACCACCGCGCCCTACGGCAACATCGAGCCGGATTTCAACATCTGCGAGCTCGCCATCGGCGCCGGTGCCAGTTATGTGGCCCGCACCACGGCTTACCACACCCAAGAAACCCAAAACATGGTGAAAGAGGCCATCGAACATCCCGGCTTCTCTCTCATCGAGATCGTGAGCGCCTGCCCCGTCATCTTCGGACGCCTGAACAAAAAAGGCGGAGCCCCGGAAATGATGAAGGACATGCGCGACAACTCCGTGCCTCTGGCCGCGGTGGAAAAACTTCCGCCTGAAAAGGTGGAGGGCAAGATCATCCGCGGAGTGCTGCGCAAAGAGATCCGCCCGGAATTCTGCGCTCAATACGCCGACCTCGTGAAACGGGTCCAGGCCATGGGAGGTGACAAATGAAGACCCGCAGCTACGAGATCCGGCTTTCCGGCAGCGGCGGACAGGGACTCATCCTGGCCGGCATCATCCTCGCCCGCGCCGCCGTGCTGGACAAACGCCGCGTTACCCAGACCCAAAGCTACGGCCCGGAATCCCGCGGGGGTTCTTCCCGCGCGGACGTGATCATCAGCGACGAGGAGATCTACTTCCCCGAAGCCACCAGCTTCAACTGCCTGCTGGCCCTCACCCAGGAAGCCTGCGACAAATATCTCTTCGACCTCAGCGAAGGCGGCATCCTCATCATCGACACCACCTACGTGAAAAACCTCGCCCTGGCCGCGGAAAACACCTATGAGCTGAACTTCACCGACATCGCCATCGAAAAATTGGGCAGCCCCATCACCACGAACATCCTCTCTCTGGCCTTCCTGGTGAAGGTTACCGGCATCGTGAAGGAAGCCTCGCTCAGGCAATCCATCTCCGAAACCGTGAAACCGGCCTTTTTGGAACTGAACCTCAAGGCCATGAACCTCGGCTTCGAGCTCGCCAAAAACTACGGGAAATGACGCCATGATCAAGCATATCTCCCACATTGGCATCGCGGTGAAGGACTTGGAGGAAGGCATCGCCTTCTACCAAAAGCTGGGCCTCACCCTCGAAGGCACGGAGGAAGTGCCCTCCCAGATGGTGAAAGTGGCCTTCTTTCCCTGCGGCGACACCCGCATCGAACTGCTGGCCCCCACTTCCGAGGACAGCCCCATCGCCAGATTCCTGGAAAAGAAGGGCGAGGGCATCCAGCACATCGCCTTCGCCGTGGACGATCTGCCCGAAGAGCTGAGCAAAGCTGAAGACAGCGGCATCCGCCTCATCGACAAAGAACCCCGCCCCGGGGCCCACCACGCGGATATCGCCTTTCTGCACCCCAAATCCAGCCTCGGCGTACTGATCGAATTCTGCCAGGAACAAAAACACAAAGAAGAATAGTAACCCCACCCTGACGGTTTTCGCTCAGGGACATGATATCCAGGCCGGCCTCAGCGCCGGCCATTTTTTTCCCTACATCAAACCCCAAACCCACGTCATTCCGGAACGCAGCGCCCTCGCGGACGAGCGCGGCGAGTTCGTGGGGTACGTTTGGGACCCCGGAATCCAGAATAATCCTCCGCCCAGCCCCAACCCCACGTCATTCCGGAACGCAGCGCCCTCGGCGCGAAGTGACGGAATCCAGCCGGTCGAGCTTCAAAAATGCCAACGTCAGGTCGGGGCCGATGCAGAATGTGTCTGTATCGAATCCCTCCAAGGGCTATTCCCGCAAGGCCTGGATTCCGGGTCCCCGCGTGCTGACGCACGCTTCCCGGAATGACAGAAAGTTCGGCTCTTCAGGTGAGAACGCCTGTCTTTCCGGAGGGACAAAACAACGGCAGGGCCTTGAATCAAGAACCCAGCATAACGACATACTCTGTCATTCCGGGGTGGCGCTTCAGCGCCGGGGCCCCGGAATCCAGAATAAACCCAACTAATGCAGTAGGATATTCTCAGTCCCGAAAGTGGGACTGATAT
>CAZVXH010000064.1:0-15611 GCA_964631015.1 uncultured Candidatus Cloacimonadota bacterium
TTTTTGTTTTTTTTCCTTAAATCTCAGGGGGGCGTTTTAGTCAATACTTTAATCCGCGCGGTAGGACATCAGTAGAGGATAAGTTTTTCCTTGTTAGCAAATTGGCGTGTGTAGAACTTTTTGATCAGAGCGTTTTCATCCCGTTCCAGGGCCGGGTCTGTGGCGATGATGGCAAAGGCGTCTTCCCGGGCTTCCTTCAGCACCGGCTGGTCGCTGACCAGGTTGGCAAAATTGAACTGGGGCAGTCCGCTTTGCTCCGTGCCGAAGAACTCTCCCGGCCCGCGCAACTGCAGGTCCTTTTCCGCGATCACAAAGCCGTCCGTGGTTTTGGCCATGGTGTCCAGACGTTCGCGGGCGACCCTGCTCAGCGGGAAATGTTCGATCAAGTAGCACCAGGCCAGCTGTCCGCCGCGTCCCACCCGGCCCCTCAGCTGGTGAAGCTGGGCCAGGCCAAAGCGTTCCGCGTGTTCCACGATCATCACAGAGGCGTTGGGAATGTCCAGCCCCACCTCGATCACCGTGGTGGAAACCAGGATCCTGATCTCCCCAGCCTTGAAGCGCAGCATGATGGCGTCCTTCTCTTTGGAGGGCATTTTGCCGTGCAGCAGCACACAGCTGTACTGGGGAAAAACCTTGGTGGAAAGATGCTGGTGCATCCTCTGGACGTCAAGGAGGTCCAGCTTGTCCGATTCCTCGATCAGGGGGCAGACCACATAGACTTGGCTGCCCGCGGCCAGTTCCTTCGCCACTTCGCGGTGGACGAGGTCGATCTTCTGGTTTGAACGCACCAGGGTTTTCACGGGGATCCTATTCGGTGGAAGTTCGTTGAGGGTACTCACTTCGAGATCGCCAAAGACAGTGAGGGAAAGCGATCTGGGGATGGGCGTGGCACTGAGGTAGAGCAGGTCCGGATGCTTGTCTTTCCTGGCCAGGGTGGCGCGCTGCTGCACCCCGAAGCGGTGCTGCTCGTCCACGGCCACGAAACCCAGCCTCTCAAAGGAAATATCGCCCTGTAAAAGGGCGTGGGTGCCGATGATGAGGTTGGCCGTGCCGGCCTGGATATCGGCTTTGGTTTGGGCTTTACCCTTGTAGGAACCGCCTTTGAGCAGCACCACGTTCACGGGAAAGTCCCGCAGCAGGCGGCTGAGGTTGGCAAAGTGCTGGTCCGCGAGGATCTCCGTGGGCGCCATCAGCGCGGCCTGAAAGCCGTTTTCCACCGCCAGCAGCATCGCGAAAAGGGTCACGATCGTTTTCCCGGAGCCCACGTCCCCCTGCAGCAGCCGCGACATCTGCCGCTCGGAGTTCATGTCCGCAAAGATCTCGTTGATCACGCGTTTCTGGGCCTGGGTGAGTTGGAAAGGCAGCTCGCGGTAGAGCCTGGAGGTGAGGTCACGTTTGTTTTCGAACCGGATGCCGCGCACCTCGTGGGCGTGGAAACGCTTGTGGCGGGCCCAGAGCAGCTGGGAATAGAAGAATTCCTCATAGACAAAGCGTTTGCGCACCAGGTCCAGTTCCTCGGGATGAAGCGAGAAATGCATTTTCTGCAGCGCCGCCTTGCGGGGCAGGAAACCGCGTTTGGCGATCAGCTCGGCGGGCAGGTTTTCCTCAATCTGCGCAGCATAAAGCTCAAAGGCGCTGTAGATCACGCGGCGGAAGAATTTTTGGGTGAGGTCTCCGCTGAGTCCGTAAACCGGCAGATACTCCCGCTTTTTCCAAAAATCGTGTTCCTCGGCATCGTCCACAAACTCGACCTCCGGGTGCATCAGCTGCAGCTGGCCGTTGTATTCCGAAAGGTTTCCCGCCACCCAGAGCATGGAACCGGGTTTGAACAGTTCCGGGAAATTTTTCGGATAGCTGAACCAGGAGCAGACGATAGTGGCCCGGCCATCGCTGATGCCCACGCTGAGCAGATTTTTGCCTTTGCGGGTACTGCGCTCGTCCACCCAACTGATCATGGCGGTCAGGGCGAGGTTGTCGCCCGGCTTCAGCTCACGCAGCGAGGGGTTGAGTTTGCGGGCGATGTAGGCCCGGGGGAAATGCTCCATCAGGTCGGCGACGGTGACGAGGCCCAGCCGGGCCATCTGCCGCGCGCGGACCTCGCCCACGCCTTTGAGGTATTTCACCGGCGTGCGGGTGTCTTGCACAAACTCAGCTTTTTCCATTTGAAAACCATCTTCGGGGAAGTCGATTTGTTGTCAACATCCGTGTCCAGGCTTGCAAGATAAGCTGAGAATGCTTTGTTGACACGGGTATCAGGCACACCGCATTTTTTGCTTGACCGGATGAGCACCCCGGATTATTATGTACTGGAACAGCAGTTGAAGCACTATGTGATTGGATTTATATTTTTAACACAACAATATTCCCGGGAGCGTTGATCCCGGATCCAGGAGAAGAAAATGAAGATCTTAAAACGCATAATCCCCTTGCTGGCGGCTTTCAGCCTGATGTCCTGCGCTGTGGCCCAAACTTACGATGTTCAAACCGACACTGTTCCCAGATTCCGGCAGACGGCCGGCAACGCAGCCCCGCTCTGGGGCAGCGAGCCAAATCCGGTGGTGGGTGTTGTCCGCCAAGTGCGCGAATCCGTGGTGCAGATCAAGGTGGAGGCCAAGGTCACCGTCCAGAATTTCAATAATCCTTTCTTTGACGATGATTTTTTCCGCTACTTCTTTCCTCAGCAACCCCGGGAGACGCAGCGCCCCGTAACCTCCATGGGCAGCGGTTTCGTCTATGAATACAATCCCCAGACCCGCGAAGCCTTCATCATGACCAACAACCACGTGGTGGAACAAGGCAGGGAAGGCACCATCACCGTGACTTTGGCGGACAAGGTGAACTACACCGCCACCGTGGTCGGCCTCGATCCCAATACCGACGTGGCCGTGATCAAGATCACCCTCAAGGAAGGGGAAAAGGTCACCATCGCTCCGCTGGGCGACTCCTCCAATCTGGAGATCGGCGCCTGGGCCATCGCCATAGGAAATCCTTTTGGTGACGTGGGCTTGGATCGCACTGTGACCCTCGGGGTGATCTCCGCCATCGGCAGAAACAACCTGAATTTCGGCAACAATTCCCCCATCTATCAGGACTACATCCAAACCGACGCGGCCATCAATCCCGGCAACAGCGGCGGTCCCTTGCTCAACATCCACGGCGAGGTGATCGGCATCAATTCCGCCATCACCAGCACCTCCGGGGGCAACATCGGCATCGGCTTCGCCATTCCCGTGAACCTGGCCAAACGCGTGGTGGAAGATCTGGTCGCCAACGGCAAAGTGACCCGCGCCTACATCGGCATTTCGCCCCAGGAGATTACCTCCGACCTGATGGAAGCCCTCAACCTGTCAGAGGTTTCAGGAGTTCTGGTGGCCAAGGTCGAGCTCGACTCCCCCGCGCACAAAGCAGGACTTTCCGTGGGCGATGTGATCCTGGAATTCAATGGAGAAAGGGTGCCCAACGTTTCCAAATTCCGCATCGCGGTGGCCACATCCAGGGTTGGAACCAAGGTTCCGGTGAAGATCGTGCGCGAGGATGAGACCAAAGTGCTCTACATCCAGCTCGACAATTACCCGGAGGACAAGGTGGCCGCCACTGAAGAGACCGTTACCCTGGAAAGCGGCGCCGGGATCAGCGTGGAAGCCACCGACAGCGCTTACGCCAATCGCAACAATATCAAAGCGGACAAGGGTGTGATCGTGAGCGCCATCGAAGCCAACTCCCCTGCTTCCAAGGCCGGCATCCAGGTGGGCTTCGTGGTTCTTAAAGTGGGCAACACCGAAGTGAACAGCCCGGAAGAATACATAAACGCCATGGACGCCGCCCTCGCCAAAATGCGGGAGGACGGACGCAACACAGTGATCCTCTATGTGCTGGACCGCAACAAGACCGAGCAGTTCAAGGTACTCAAATTCAACTGAGCCTCACATTCAACCAGATAAGAAAACCCCGTCATTTGGCGGGGTTTTTAGTGAGGTAAATCTGGCTCAAATTCAGATAGGGTGGGTGCTGCTGGCTTGATCCAACAGCCTGTAACCCCGGGGATTTTTACAGCGATATAGCCCGGCCGTTAAGGCCCTGTTCCGAGACCCGGATACGCCTCCCGCCTGATACCCGCACTGGATACGAGGATTAGGCGTGAGTCAGGGGAGGGGGATGGACGCGAGTGCTTGGGGTGGGGCTAACAGGACATTATTGTGGCTACGCAATCTTGGCTATCCTGTCAATCAAGCGCCTGGGGGTGCTCAACCAGAAAGGAGCCAGGAGGGCTTGACCCACCATAAATGAACTTGAGCAGTATATTTATGCCTGTTACGCTCCGGACGCTTCAGCCGGGTTTTACTGAGGGTAACCCGGACTCTGAACCTAAACAAGCTTTCCGGACAAGGGAAACCCCGTTTCACTTCGGCTGAAGCGAACGGGGCTGGAACAGAGGTAAAAGCAAGCCAGGTTTATTCAGTCGTATATTCCACCCAGTAGTTTTCCCATGTCCAATCCCAGCTGGCGTACACCCAGTGACCGTCGCCGAGGTTCCAGTAGTTCATTTCCATGTCATCATCCCAGTCATAGTCTTCGCCGTGGCGCGAGACCAGGGCTTCCATCACCAGGTCCTCGATATCCTCATCTTCCTGGGTCAGATAGACTATGGACCATTCGAGCAGGATGTCATCGCCGAAGTCCAGTTCCATGGAATCGACGTAATAGTTGTCATCCGGGGTCAGTGTAACACTGTCGCCATCATCGGAGGAGACGCTGAACCCTTGCCCGCTCAGATGCTCAATGGCCTCGGCTTTGGTCATGCCATAGCTTAAGTCAAAAAGACCTGTTTGGGCACTCAGGGAGAGGGCGAAGAGCAGTAGCAGCAGTATCAAAAGAGTCTTGTTCATGATTTAACTCCTGTTAATTTTGCAGGACAGTATAATGTATAAGGAAGGTCTGCCAAACCCGACTTTTGGATTTGGCAAATATTTCTCAGGAATCGAGGGAGATAAGTTGGGCGAGGATGGATACAGCGATCTCATAGGGAGTCTGTGATCCTATCCGGATGCCGACAGGAGCAGTAACCCGGTCCAGTTGAGACTGGCTGTGGCCTTTTTTCAACAGCGCGGCGAAAGTGGCCTGAACTTTCTTCTGGCTGCCGATCATGCCCAGGTAGCGGAAAGGCCGATCCAGACAGAGTTCGAGAACGTGCTGGTCGTGCGCGTGGCCATGGGTCATGATCACGATCAGGGATCTGGGGGAGAAGCTGAGCACGCCCTCGAGATCGCTGAAATCGCTAAAACGCTTGTCGGAACAGATTTCCAGGGGTACGCGGTCCAGGATCTCGGCGCGATTGTCGACCAGGCGGGTCTGAAAGCCGCACAGCCCGGCCAGATGGGCCAAGGCGCGTCCGCAATGTCCGGCGCCGATGATCTGGAGGAGTTTGGCGAAGCCGAGCGGTTCGATGAACAGCCGCACCCTGCCACCGCAGATCATGGCTGTGGGGATGGCGTCGTCGGGCAGGGCGCTGTCGCCCTCAGCGGAGAGCTTGTAGGTTCTCAGAACCGGCTTTTCCGGCTGTGAGGCGCGCACCCAGGCGATCACGCCGTGCTCCAGTTCGCCGCCGCCGAGGTTGCCCTGTTCAATTCCCTGCGCGGGGATCAGCATCTTCATGCCAGGTTTGGCGGGTGTTGAACCTTCCGCCTCGACTATGGTTACCTGCCAGCCGGCTTGCCTGGCGCAGATCAGTTCTTGCAAAAAACTGTAGTATTGCTGAGGATCCATCATTTCTCCGTCACTTACCGGACGCGCCGCCAAACACTATCTGATAGGCGCAAACAGCGCAGGCGACGGCCACATTGAGGGAATTTTTCCAGCCCTGCACTGGCAGGCAGATGATCCGGTCGCAAAGCGCCAGGATCTCATCCGAGACGCCCATGCTCTCGTTTCCAAGTATCAGCGCGAGGGGAAGCTGAAAGTTTTCCGCGAAAGCGGATGCGGCCTGGGGCGCTGTTTCCAGGGCATAGACCCGGTATCTCCGGGTTTGGGCTTCCCTCACCGCCTCCACTGTTTCGTCAAAATAGCGCCAGTCGACCCGTGAGGTGGTTCCCCGGGCGGTTTTCAACAGGGCTGGGTTGGGCGGGGCAGCGGTTACGCCGCAAAGCCAGATCTCGCTGAGACCCAGGCACTCGGCACTGCGGAAGATTGAACCAACGTTGAAGGCGGAGCGCAGGTTGTCCAGGATTAGAATCACCTGTCCGGCCCGTTCGAGCGAGTTCAGATCTGCGCAGCGGGGACCTTCCTGACGCTTCAGGGGAAGCTGGGTATCCTTGAAAGACTGCCCCAGCGAACTTTGGAAGCGGACGATGGCCTGTTCGGTGGTTCGGGGGGAAACTGTCCGGGAAAGCTCTTCGGATAGCCTGGTGACGTTGTCGGGAACCGGTTCGGCCATCCAGCCGGCGCATTCCCTGATCTGCGCGATCAGTTCAGAGCCGGGGTTCCCGGAGGCCAACGCATGGTCCAGAGAGGATGTGAGCTTGTCCAGGGCTTTGATCTGGGCGGCGGGGGCTAGGCCCTGGAACTTCTTCTGGCTATAGGAGCCAAGAGTTTTCATGGCCGCGTCAGTTCGATCAGTTTGGCCGCGGTGAGCAGGGTTTCGGCGATGAAATCCGGCTGCAGAGGCCAATCTTTCAGGCCGGACAACATTTCCTGAGCGCCGTTGCCTGTAAGCAGCAGCACGCTGGTCAGGCCGGCTTTTTTGCCGAAGAGGATGTCCGTTTGGCGGTCACCGATCATCCAGGAGCGGCCGGGATCGATCCGGTGTTTGCGTCTGGCCTTGTTAAACATTCCCAGTCCCGGTTTGCGGTCCTCGTGCTCGATGTTGTAAGGCGCAACGGTCCCGGCTGCGAAATAGGGGGAAAAATAGATGCCGTCCAGCGTCACCTTTTCCCTGGCCAAAAGCTGGCGCAGTTTGGCGTGGACCCGGTTCAGGGCCGGGATGTCGAAATAGCCTCTCGCGATGCCGGACTGGTTGGTTACCAGGATCAGCAGAAAGCCCAGCGACTGCAGCAGCCGCAGTGCTTCGCCGGTCCAGGGATAGAGTTCGTAGGCGGCGGGATCGTCGTTGTAGCCAAACTTATCGGGGCTGATACAGCCGTCGCGGTCCAGAAAAACGGCGCGCTTAAAAGTTTTTGCTGTCACTGGTTTGGAACCTCAGGGCGTCAGGCAGGGCCAGGTTGAACAGCGCCACCTTGTATTCCCAGTAATCGTTACGGCGGGTGTAGCTGAGATCCAGTTTCCAGCAATGGAGGTCGCGGGAAACGCGGATAGTCTGGGAAAGCAGATCACCGGTTTTCAGGTTGAAGTAGCTGCCGTAGGCCACGCTCCAGTTCTTGGTAACGCGGAATGAACTGTCCAGCCGTAGATTTTGGGAGCCGGGATCGAAGAGGTCGGTGGTGGCGCTCAGATCGTGGGAGATGGAGATCCTCCAGGTGTTGCTGGATTCAGCGTCGGACAAGGCCTGCGTAAGCATCTGGAGGCTGTCCGCCGCCTGATAGGGGTCGAAAATGCGGTTCTTGGTTTTGGTGAAATAACTCTGATAGGGCGCGGAGCCCGTGAAGGTGAGGCCTTGGGAGAAATATTGGTTGGTGATCTTCCAGTCGTTCCAACTCATCCCGTAGGGGCTGTGGCTCAGGCTGTACTGGGCCGAATAGGCCAGCGACAGGCCTTCCAGCTTCGTTTTGGTGCCGGGCAGTCTGAGGCTGCCCAGGCTGAAGCTGCCGGGGCGGAACGCCGCAGTGTGGGAGATGGTTTGAAAGGGCTTGACGTCGGGATTTAGCAGATTCGCCGAGCCGCGGCTGCTGAAGCTGAGCACGTCGTTGATCTTGCGATCGTCCTTGCCGTATTTGATCTGCCATTTCTGGTCCAGCGAGAGATTGAGATTCGCCGAGCGGGCGGAATTGACCAGCCCGATCCCGCCGAAGCTGTAAAAGCGGGAATTGGCCGAAAAATCCGGGTTGAAGGTGATCCCGGCGTTGGGGGTGAGAATGTGGCGCAGGGATTTAAGCCAGCCTCGCTTAAAGTTGCGAATGCCGTAGATGTTGAAATTGGCGTTGGTATAGGCGTTGTAGTCATAGCCTCGCACCAGGGTGGCGCCGTTCTTGTCGCGGTCGAACCAGGCCTCGTTGTAGCGGGCGCCGTGCTGCAGACCCAGCCAGCCAAAGGCCTTCCAGTTGTAGGCCAGGCCCAGTTGTTGCTTGATCCCGAAGTTGTGCTGCACCGCGAGACTGGAATCGGCCGGATCAACGCGGTTGTTCCAGATGTAATCCATAAAATAGCGGTCGCTGGAATAGAGGCTACCGGTGTGGTCCAAACGCATGTTGTAACTGTAGTTGAGGTTGCTCCACCAGGTGTCCGGGCTGCGCTGGGGTTTGTAAAAGAGTTCATAGAGAGGCCGGGTGGGCAGGGCGAAGGAGACCGAGGGCAGCGATACGGTGGCCCGGTCGTTGATCAGATCTTCGGTGTAGGAAGCTCCGACGTTCAGATACGAGCCCAGCAGCGGCTGGCGGTAGGCAACGGAGGATGTCACCGTCTGGGCAAGGCTTTCGTCAATGTCGGAACTGCCTTCCCAGATGCGCTTGTTGCTCACGAAATCCACGTTGACATCGAAGGTGGCCCGGTTGCCCAGTTCCTGATGGTGGGTGGCGCGCAGCGACCAATCGTTGTAGGATTGGATACCGCCCGACCTCCTTTGGTAAGCGGCGTTGAGGTTGCCGTTGAGCAGATAGCGGCGCAGATAGTCCAGCTGCATTTCGGCGCGCCAGCCGGTCCGTTCGTAGAGGTCCAGGCTCAGGATCAGGTCCGCGTAGTCCTTATAGGGGTAATACCAGGCGATGTCGCGGAAAAACTTGCCGTCGATGGTGTTGTAACCGGGCTGGGGGATCAGGAATCCCGGCTTGCGTCCGCTCTGCAGCGGCACCACGATGAAGGGAAAATAAAAGATGGGCAGATGGTTCACGTAGGCGATCACGGGCTTGCCCACGATCTTGTCTCCCCGGTAGATGCGCAGCCTTTTGGCCGTGAACCAGAAATCCGGCTCCTCATTCTCGCAGGTGGTGAAGCTGCCGTTGTCCACGTCGTAGGCCTCGGCGCTAACCTTGCGGATCTCCTCGCCCGTGTAATAGCTCTTCTCCATCCGGCTGATCCCGCCGGAAAGCGTTCCCGTCTGGCTTTCGATGTCGTAGGCAACGTCATCGCCCAGGATGATCTGGTCGCCGTCCTGCATCACGGTGTTGCCCTGGCTGAAGGCGCGGTTGTTTTTCAGGTCCACCCACAGTGAGTCGCTGGAGATCACGAAGTCCTGATACTGAATGCTGGTGTTGCCGTAGAGGCGGATCTGCTCCAGCTCGTTGTTGTAGGCCAGGCTGTCGGCCGCGTAGGAGAGGGAATCCTCCCGCGCCGGCTCCTGCAGCAGCGAATCCGCGGGGGCACTCACACCCGGAAGCTCCGGCTCCGCCTGCGCCAGCAGCGGCAGCTGGCCCAAAGCCAGCAGCAGGGTGAAAAGTAAGGCTGTCTTCCTCATCTCGCCCCGCGGGGGTCAGACCATTTCGTCAAAGATGTCCAAAGCTTCCCGGTCCTTGGAGGGATACGGGTTTTCCAGGTTATAGCCCACGCTGAGCACGAAGATGTCGTTCACATTGGTGGCCAGCAGCGGGGCGGGGAGGAGGTGGTTGACGGCCTTGAGGGCGGTAAAGCTGTCGCAGTCTTTCCTGGCAGCCACGGGATCGATGCCGGCCCGGCTGAGCGCGGCGAAAGCATCGCTGTCCGCCCAGGCGCCGCCGTTGCCGGGAACGTTGTCGCAGCCGTCGGTGGCGAAGCAGAACAGGGCTGTGTCCTCATGTTTGGCCAGATAGCGCGCCAGCAGCAGCGCCAGATGGCTGCAGCGTCCGCCGAGGCCTTTGCCGCTCACTATCAGCGGTGTTTCGCCGCCCATGATTTTGATGAAAGGTGGACGCAGCTTAAACCGCGGACTCTGCGCCTGACGCAGGGTCTCCTTGATCTGCTCGGCCAGTTTGGGCAGGGGGCAGTTCTGAAAAGCGTCTTCCACCAGCACCCGGTAGCCCTGCTCGCGCAAATCGGCGGCCAGGAGATCGCGGAAGCTCTGATTATCCGCCACGATGCTGTACTCAATGTGTTTGGCCCCCAGTTTGAAGCGCCAGCCATCAGCCGTTTTGGTGCCCGGCTCCACCGGTGTGAAGGGTCCGGAACCCAGCACCCAGGGATCGTTGTCCTCCACGTCGGAAACGGCGAAGATGCGGATCCTGCGTGCTTTGGTGAGTTCCAGCGCCTTGCCGCCCTTTACCAGAGAGAGTTCCGCCCGTTCGCGGTTGATCGTGGCGATGTCCTTGCCGCTTTTGAGCAGGCGGTCGTGTTCCGCCGCGAGGCTGGCCAGGTCACTGCCCTCGGGAAGCAGTTCAAAGAGCGCGGAGCTGCCTCCGGAAAGCAGGATGATCAGGTCGTCTTTGGCGGGGATCTTGGTCAGCCAGGCGGCGATGAGCGCGCTGGAGGCCAGGCTGTTCGTGTCCGGCAGCGGATGTCCGCCATACAGGATGTCCAGGCCGGGGATGGGTCCGTGGCTGAGGCCGTTTTTGGTGAGCACCAGCCCCTCGGATCGGCTGCCTCCTGCCGCCAGGGTGTTCACGCTCACCGCGGCCATTTTCCAGGCCGCCTTGCCTATGGCCAGAACCCTCACGCGGGGTCCGAATTCCGCTTCACTGAGGCTCTGGGCCAGCTTTGGATACTGGCAGTAGCGGTGCATCAGTTGGATGTAGCTCTGGTAAACCAAATGGTGGAGACTGCTCAATTTTTTCAACCTAAAACGTATTTCCAAGCAGTTAAAATTCAAGAAAGAATTTAGTCAAGTTCATTTTTCGCCCCCGCTGCCAAAGACCCCCTCCGGCAAAGGCCGCTCTGCTCCCCGTCTGACCTTGGCAATCTGTAGCAATAAAAATCCTTTACAAAAAAGGCCTCACGGAAAACGTGGTCTTTCTGAAATGTCCTTAGGAGATAGTTATGTCAGACAAGGTGCGAGAAACCAGCAGCAAAGCTGCCATTAAAGAAATGCGGGAAGAGTATCTTCGTTTGCTCGAAGAATCTTTCCAAACCACTGCGGAATTCAAGAAAGGCGACGTCGTTGAAGCCCCGATCATCAGTATCAGCGATCATCACATGATCCTGAGCCTGGGCGGGAAGTTCGACGCCTATGCCGAAAACGGCGAATTTGCCGATGACAAGGGCGTGCTGCCCTACGCCGTCGGCGACACCCTCAAGGGCTACATCGTTGACAGCAACGACCAGGGATTCGTCATCGGCAAAAGCCTCACAAAGCAATATGTGGACAAACAATCACTGCTCGACGCTTTCGAGCGCAAGATCCCTGTCGCCGGCAAGGTTTACGCCGTCACCAAGGGCGGGTTCAACGTCGATGTGCTCGGCGCCCGCGCTTTTTGCCCCCTTTCCCAGATGACTCTGCGGGGCGGTGATGGAAACGTTGATTACATCGGCAAGACCATGGATTTCGTGGTGATCGAATGTTCCGAAAATTGCCGCCGCGTGGTGGTTTCCCACCGCCAGCTGATGGAAGCCGAGGAATCGGAAAAGAAAGCCGAAGCCCTGAAGAATCTTCAGATCGGCGAGACTGTCACCGGCAAGGTGGTGCGCATGACCAGTTTCGGCGCTTTCGTCGATCTGGGCGGCATCGAAGGCCTGATGCACGTTTCCGAGATCTCCTGGCAGCACGTCGTGAAGCCCCAGGACACCCTCAAACAGAATCAGGAAGTGGAAGTTAAGATCCTGGACATCAAGGGCGAAAAGCTCTCCCTTTCGATGAAAGCCCTGCTGGAAAATCCCTTTGAACAGCTTGTCAAAGATCTCAAGGAAGGCGACACGATCAACTGCCGCGTCCTCCGTCTCCACAATTTTGGCGCCTTCGCCGAGATCAAACCCGGCGTGGAAGGACTCATCCCGGTTTCTGAAATGAGCCGCAACCGCAACGTCTCCCATCCCCGCGAAGTCCTCAAGGAAGGAGATTTCGTGGAGGTCCAGGTGCTGCGCATCGATCCCGACACCCAGAAGATATCCCTTTCCCTGCGCGCCCTGCAGGCCGATCCCTGGGATCAGATAGACGACGTGGTCAAGCTGGAAACCCCCTTCACCGGCAAGGTTGAAAGCGCCACCAATTTCGGCGTCTTCGTTACCATCGCCGACGGTATCACCGGCCTCCTGCCCCGTTCCAGAGTGCGCGACAAGGACAATTTCAAGTCCGGCGACGAAGTTGAGCTGATGGTCACCGCCATCGACCGCGACAGCCACCGCCTCACCCTCGATTACACCGACCGCCAGCCCGGCGAAGTGGTGGAACAGCGCCGCCGTCCCGATGACCGCCGTTCCGACGACCGTCGCGACTCCCGCGAGCCCTACGATCCCAACCGTCCCCGCCGGGGCGGACGCTCCCGTTCCGATGAGGAATGGCGCCGCTATGCCAATCAGAAGCCCAATCCCACGGACGACAATCCCTTCAAAGACCTTTAAACCATAGATGCAGCCCAAAGACAACCAGTTCATCCAGCTGCGCAAACAGAAACTGGCCAAGCTGCTCGACGCCGGGATAAACCCCTATCCCGTGAAGTCAGGGCGTTCCCACCTCATCTCAGCCGTGCTGGAAGGCCGGGATGAATGGATCGCCGGCGAGCGCGAAGTAACGCTCGCGGGACGCCTGGTGGCCATGCGCCGTCAGGGCAAACTGGGCTTTGGCAACCTCGAGGACGCCAGCGGAAAGATCCAGGTCTACGTGGCCCAAAACCTCGTGGGCGAAGAGAACTACGAGCTCTTCAAGCTCTGCGATCCGGGCGATTTCGTGCAGATCAGCGGAACCCTGTTCCACACCCAGTCCGGAGAATATTCCCTCAAGGGCGCGAAGGTGACGCTGCTCTCCAAGAACATCCGTCCCCTCCCCGCCGTGAAGGAAAAGGTCGAAGGCGGAAAAACCATCCGCTACGACGAGTTTTCCGATATCGAGCTGCGCTACCGCAAACGCTATCTGGATCTGCTGCTCAACCCCTCCCACCGCGAGGTCTTCATCCGCCGCGCCAAGATCATCACCGCCATCCGCGCTTTTTTGGATTCACGCGGCTTCACCGAGGTGGAAACCCCCGTGCTCCAGCCCCTCTACGGCGGCGCGAACGCCCGTCCCTTCATCACTCACCACAACACGCTGGATACCGACCTCTACCTGCGGATCGCCACCGAACTCTACCTGAAACGCCTCATTGTGGGCGGCTTCGAGAGCGTTTACGAGCTGGGCAAGGATTTCCGGAATGAAGGCATGGACCGCGTTCACAACCCCGAATTCACCATGCTCGAGCTCTATGAGGCCTACTCCGATCTTGAGGGCATGCTCGACCTCACGGAAAACCTCATCCGCCACCTGGCCCTGGACATCCTCGGCCAAAAGGAATTCACCTTCCGCGGACACGCGATCGACCTCTCCGAACCTTTTACCCGTGCCCCGATGACCGCGCTGGTGGCTCAATATGCCGGGATCGACCTCACGGACATGGACCTGGCCAAGGCCACGGCTTTCTGTAACGAGCGCAAGATCGAGATCCCGCCCGGTGCCGGCGTGGGAAAACTGATCGCCGTCATCTACGAGGAATGTGTGGAGGAAAAGCTGATCCAGCCTACTTTCGTGACCGATTTCCCCAAGGAGATCTCGCCGCTGGCCAAAGCCAAAAGCGACAACCCCCTCCTCGCCGACCGCTTTGAGCTGATGATCGCCGGACACGAATTTGCCAACGCCTTCAGCGAGCTCAACGATCCTCTGGATCAGCGTGCCCGCCTCGAAGCCCAGGCCGCCCTCCGCGCCCTCGGCGACGAAGAGGCCCAAAGCGTTGATGAGGACTTCCTCGAAGCCCTCGAATACGGGATGCCGCCCATGGGCGGACTCGGGATCGGGATCGATCGCCTGGTGATGCTGCTCACCGAAAACGACTCCATCAAAGAGGTCATCCTTTTCCCCCAAATGAAGCCGGAATAAACCCCGCCTTCTTTATTCCCTCAATCCTCACTTTTTCGCTTCAGGCTTCCCCTGAACCACTGCTTTTCCCTTCAGATTTCCTCCTCATCCACTGCTTTTCTCTTACAGATCTCCTCCTCATCCACTGTTTTTCTCTAACATATTTCCCCCAAAGGCCCAGCCTATTCACCTCCTGTCCGCCTCCCCTTGAGTTCCCGCCTGTTCAACGGGTTGTTAACGGGAGGTTAATGGGTTGTTAATGGGAGGCGGCTTAGGGGGAGAAGACCAATAACCTCGCAGAGGCGCCAGTACGGTAGCGAGGGGCGGTGAGACAGCCTCGCAGAGGCGCCAGAACGATAGCGATGGTGCGGTGAGCGCAGCGAACAAGCCCCTCGTATGCAGGGCCAGATGAACTTCAGAGCCCCGTCAGGGGCGACAGAACAATCTATCCCCGTCGGAACCCCGGAATCCAGCCACATCGTTCTCCCCGCCCCGAACCTACGTCATTCCGGAGCGGAGCGCCTTGGGCGCGAAGAGACGGAATCCAGGCCGTCTGGTAAATGCCTTGGAGGGTGTCGACTCAGACCGCGTCTGGGCCGAACCCGACTTGGCTGTGAAGAGGGTTTGGTTTGACCGTCTGGATTCCTGGGCCCCGGGGCTGAAGCCCCCACCCCGGAATGACAGGGTTGGGCTGGGTGGTTGATAGGTCTGGATTCTTGGACCCCGGGGGCTGAAGCCCCCACCCCGGAATGACAGGGTTGGGCTGGGTGGTGGATAGGTCTGGATTCCTGGGTCCACGAAGGCTGAAGCCCCCACCCCGGAATGACATCCGCTTGGGGCGGGGCTGAGGATCAAGGCGAAAGCGGTGGAGTCAGTGGATCCGGTTCCTCGTTTTCGGAGGCGGCTTATGCTTGTAGCCCCATCAAATTATCTCAAATTATCTCAAATTCTCAGGGCCCTGTAACTTCCCAACCCTCATCAGTAAAGGGTTTGAGGGTCAGATTCTCAAAATATCAGCACCCCCATCCCCGGAGGAGGAAAACAGTCCAGGTACCAGACGAACCACTGATTTGGGGTGGCAAAATCCGTTTGCCATAGTGAGCGGAGCTCACTTTAGCCAGTTGCTGACTCTGCCGAACAGATTTCGGCAACCCACTTTATGGTGCGTGCTCCAGATGCCCTTAACCCCACCCACCAAGTTTGCAAGAGAGCCTAAAGGAATGCTCCCCACTACCATACCTATATAAATATAACATAAATATAAAATCATATAATAATATATTAGTATATATGTATATATTATAATGTATTAGCATTATTAAGTATGCAAGTTGCATCAAGCATATGGGTGCCTCCCCCCTCCCAGGGGTGGGGGTTCCGTTATTTTGAGAATCTGACCCTCAAACCCTTTACTGATGAGGGTTGGCAAGTTACAGGGTCCTGAGAATTTGAGATAATTTGGGATAATATGAAGGCGGGTTACAAGCGTCAGCCGCCCAGCCTGTAATTCCGGGGTGGGGGCTTCAGCCCCCGGGGCCCAGGAATCCAGACGGTCAAACCA
>CAZVXH010000065.1:0-15055 GCA_964631015.1 uncultured Candidatus Cloacimonadota bacterium
GCGCTGTGGTTACCTCATGGATGGGCTTACCCACTCTAATTGAACATGAGCCTTTCTTTCTCCTTGCTGAGGCAAGTTTGTTTGCCGGCCATTTCTTGTCAATCAAAGACCGGTCACGGCTCAGAAAATGATCGCACCGCGGCTCCGATCCCGCTTTCCCGGCGGGATTCCCCTGAGGGCAGATAAACCTTGACAAAATTTTGCCGCTTTACAGTCTGTACGTCAGAATGGTTTCAAGAGGTGAAAAGATGAAAACTCTGATGTTTGTGGCGGTTTTATTACTGGCTTTCGTCCTTTTTTCGTGCAAAGAGCCCACCACTGAGCTCATCCAGCTGGACGATCCCATGTTCAGCAACGCCAGCGGGACCTACCTCTCCGGCCAGGCCATCTACCTCACCTGCCCGGAATACGGCGCCTCCATCTATTACACCACCGACGGCAGCGATCCCACCAACCAATCCACGCTTTACTCCAATCCTTTGATCATTCCAGAGTTTTTCCCGGCCGATTCCACCCGGGTCACCGTCAAAGCCAAGGCCTACAAAGACGGTTTTGACCCCAGCAACGTGGTTTTTGCCACCTACACCGTCACTTTTTTCAACACCGTGACCACGCCCCACTTTGCCCCTCTTTTCGGAAACATCGACACCTCGACCGAGATCAACATCACCTGCTCCACCATGAACGCCGCCATTCACTATACTCTGGACGGCAGCGAGCCAGATCAGACCTCCGCTCTGTACACGGCCGGCTTCACCATCAGCCAGACCGGCGATGTAACCCTGAAAGCCAGGGCTTACCGCAGCGGCTGGAATCCCAGTGATATCGCGGAAACCACCTATACAGTGAGTACGCCGTAACCCATTTTTTTATACAGAGGGGGGCGGGAACGCGTTTGGGTAATTCTGTATTGAGGGCGTGTCTGGGTTCTGACAACACCTTTTTATGGAGATAATATGTCTGTAATACCCGGATTCCGGATACGTGATTTTGTGATTTTACGCAAACTCGGCCAAGGTGGCATGGGTGAGGTTTATCTGGCGGAGGATGTTGTTCTGGGCAGGAAAGTGGCGGTAAAATGTTTAAACGCGGGATTGCTTGGCGATCAGACCTCCATCGAACGTTTTACGCGTGAGGCCAGTATCCAGGCCAACCTGGTCCACACCAATATTGTAAGCTTCAATGCCTTTTTCAATGAGGGTGACAGCTATTATCTCGTGCAGGAATATGTGCCTGGAATCACCCTGCGGGAAATGATCTCAAGAACGGGACCCCTGCCCGAGCAACGCAGCCTGAAAATATTCGGACAGCTTGCCAGTGCACTGGATTACGCCCACGCCAAAGGGATCCTGCACCGGGATATCAAACCGTCCAATATCATGGTGGATCCAGAAAACGGGGATTTCGTTAAGGTGATGGATTTTGGCATCGCTCGCCTGGTGGATGATCTTCATCTCACCCAAACGGGAAACACCGTGGGAACCGTCTATTACATGAGCCCGGAACAAGTTCAGGGAGAACGGAAAATCGACCACCGCAGCGATGTTTTCTCGGCTGGGGTGGTCCTCTATGAAATGCTCACCGGCAGATTACCCTATAATACGAACACAGACAGTGTGTTCAAGATCCAGAGCAGCATCGTGAATGAAGCCTTGCCAGACCCGCGCGCCGTTTATCCCCATATCAGCGAGGAAACGGTGCGGTTGGTTTCCACCTTGTGCCAGAAAGATCCGGCGCGCCGGCCACATTCCCTCTCGGAACGGCTGGCTGCCAAACCAGAACCAGTGCTGCCGCCAAAGCCGATCCAACCATTAACCGAAACATCCATTCCAGCCCAAAAACCTACCCGTAAAGTGGCTTTCATGCCCTTCCTGATCGGCCTTGTGGTCCTGGCGGGGCTCGCGGCGGTACTGCTGCCTGTGTATTTGCGGCGCGAGAAAAAAGTGGCGGAGATGGTCACATCCCAGAGTAAAGATGATACCCGGCCCCAAAATAATACCCGGACTCAAAACAAACCCCAAACGGACAACCTTGTCCTGGTGGGTGGCGGCACCTTTCTGATGGGGTCCTACGATCAGGCGGATGAGCAGCCTGTTCGGGAGATCAGCATTTCACCTTTTTACATAACAAAAACGGAAATTTCCCAGGACGATTGGACCGCGGTCATGGGTCAGCATGAGTTTGCTGAACCCGGCGGCAAACTGCCGGCAGACAACGTTAACTTTCCGGACGCCATTGATTATTGCAACCAAAGAAGCTTGCGTGAGGGATTGCAGCGCTGTTACAGCTTTGTGGGAGACCGGATCGTCTGCGATTGGAACGCCTCCGGATATCGCCTGCCCACTGAGGCGGAGTGGGAGTTCGCGGCCAGAGGTGGAAACAGGGGGAATGGCTGGCTGTACAGCGGTTCGAACGATATTTACCAAGTTGCCTGGTTCAGGGAAAACTCCCAGACCAAACAAGCGGTGGGGTACAAGTATGCCAATGAATTGGATCTTTTTGACCTGAGCGGAAATGCTTGGGAATGGTGCTGGGATTTTTACGGGCCTTATCAGGCTGATGATCGCGCAGATCCCCGCGGCCCTGGCTATGGCTCTCAGCGAGTGGTGCGGGGAGGCTGTTACATAGATGAAGAGTACAAATGCACAGTGAGCTTCCGCAGTAAACTGAAGCCTTTACAGAAAGGCAAATTAATCAGTTTCAGGGTTGTCCGCTCCTCTGGATGATCCGCTTCTCACCGCCCCGTCATCCGGTGGACGTAAAAGGCCAGCAGGCTTTCCAGTTCAGGCTCTAAGCTGAGCAGGTCAAAATCCTCCGGCAGCTGTTCCGCCAGGCGTGTTGCTTCCTCCAGGTATTCACTGAATCTGGATTCGGCGTCGGCGATCGCCTCCAGCTCTGCCAGGCTGTCATCAAAACCCAGCTCGATGCTCAGTTCCACCGGTTTGGGCATCTGGTAGTCCAGGTGGTTCCACTCCCCGGTTTTGATATTGAATTCATACCGGGACAGAAACTTAAAGCCATGTGACAAAACGAATTTCACCGCGGCGATGAAGTAATCCACTTCCGCTTCGGTCATCGAATAGTGCAGATTCAGCCGCACCCAGCCCGGTTTGATGCCAGCGTAGCCGGCGTTGGTGATCAGGCAGCGGTAAAAATCGGAAACCTGGGTCTGGATTTGCATTAGCTGGTGTCCGTAGGGTCCCGCGCAGGAGCAGCCAGCCCGGGTTTGGATCCCGAACAGGTCGTTGAGCAGGCGGGTAACGAATTTGGGATGGAGGATGCGGTCGCGGTGGCGGATGTTGAAGGGCACGATCGGCACCTTTTTGGCGGGGTCCAGTGGTCCGTAGAAAATGATCCTGTCATCATCAGCGAAGGCGGCCATGAACTTTTCGTAGAGGTGTTTTTCCAGTTGGTCTATCGTGGCCTGCCCCACCTTGTGCTTCAGCTGAAAGGCCAGCGCCACCCGCAAGGCCTGCATGATCCCCGGCGTGCCAGGTTTTTCCCGGCTTTCGATATCCTCAAAGTACTCTTCCCTGCAGCTGGACACAAAACTCACCGTACCACCCGCGGATACTGTGGGAGGCAGGTTGGCGGGATATATTTCCGCGTTGAAGATCAGCACCCCGCTGGTGCCGGGCCCGCCCAGAAACTTGTGCGGGGAAAAGAAGATGGCGTCGAACCGGCTGTCCGCGTCCCGATTCATGTCTATCTCCACATAGGGCGCGCAAGCCGCGAAGTCGAAGCAAGCCAAAGCCCCGTGCCGGTGGAGGATCCGGGCCACTTCATAGACCGGGGTTTTCAGTCCGGTAACGTTGGAAGCGGCGGAAAACGAGCCTATCTTCAGCCGGCCGTTATAGCGCGGATCGGCCACTCTGGCCTCGAGGGCCGCCAGATCGAGTTCCGCCTCGGCATTCAGGGGTATCTCCACGATTTCGCAGAGCGTCTGGCGCCACATGATCTCGTTGGAATGATGCTCGTAGGGGCCCACGAAGACGATGGGCTTGCTGTGATGCAGATAGTCGTGCAGGGCCTGGTTGCAGTCCGTTCCCGCGGGATTTCGCAGCAGACAGCTGCGCAGCACTTCGCCAACGCGCTCGCGGGTGGCCGGGGGCCAATAAACCCCCAGGATCTGCATCAGCTTGTTCACGCCGCCTGTGCTGCCGGAGCCGGTGAAGACGATCTTGCCGTCGGGGCCGGCGTTCACGCTGTCCTTGATGATCTTTTCCGCGTCATGCAGCAGGGCGGTCATGGTTTTGCCGGTGAAATCGTCCTCTGTATGCGAGTTGGCGTAATAGGCCAGGATCCTGTGTACGGCGCGTTCCACGGATCTGAGACCGCGTCCGCTGGCGGTGTAGTCGGCATAGACCAGGGGCCGCGGGCCAAAGGGAGTGGGGATGGGAATGTTCCGGCCGATGATGTCTTCACGCAGCCAGTCCAAACCCCGGATAAGTTCTTCAGGATTTATCATGGTATTACCAAAAAAGGCAAACGGTCATTTTCGGCAAGAAATATTCTTTCCGCCGTTAAGGTTGCCGATGTCAAACAGCCTAAAAGGCCGCTCAGGCCTTGTCTTTGTCCGCGAACAGCAGCCGGTAGATGAAGCCGCCGCCCAGCCCGCCGATGATCGGGAATACCCAGAACATCCAAAGTTGCTGAATGTACACCGGGCCGGCAAAGAAGGCCACGCCGGTGCTGCGGGCGGGATTAACGGAGGTGTTGGTCACCGGAATGGTGATGAGGTGGATCAGGGTCAGCGCCATGCCGATCGCGATCGGGGCGAGGCCCGCCGGGGCGCGTTTGTCTGTGGCGCCCATGATCACCAGCAGGAACATACCCGTCATCACAACTTCCGCCAGCAATCCCGGTATCACCCGGTATTTTTCCGGAGAAGCGCTGCCCACGCCGTTCGCGGCAAAACCGCTGGCAGCGAGGTCAAAGCCCTTCAAGCCGCTGGCGATGACATAAAGCACCAGTCCGGCGATCAGCGCGCCTGCCACTTGTGCCACTATGTAGGGGATCAGGTCTTTGGCGGGAAAACGTCCGCCGGCCCACAAGCCCAGCGATACCGCCGGATTGAGGTGGCAACCGGAAATGTGGCCGATGGCGTAGGCCATGGTGAGAACCGTGAGACCGAAAGCCAGCGAAACTCCGGCCCGGCCGATGAAGGCGCTCGCCAAAACGGCTGCTCCGCAACCCCCCAGCACCAGCCAGAAAGTACCAAAAAACTCCGCTCCCATGCGTCTTGCGATGTTTGGCATGATCTGCTCCTTGCAAGTTTTTGCCGCGCTGCCGCCCGTTGTTTTGGACGAAGCGAAAAGTTCGCCCTGGGGCTTCCGCGCGACTCTTTTACACCTTGCCCCGGTCAACAGTTTCAGTCAAGTATTTTCTGTATGCCAAGTGGGAAAGAGTGGCAATGCTCACAAATCTATCCCTTGATACACCTCTTTTGTCCTTTCGTAAACCCCAAAACCAGTTACTCTATCAACAAAGAAGTCCAAGGAGAATCGAAACACAATATGAAACCGCGTCCCACCTACGCACACCCCATCCATGAAGTGATCCAAAAACGCTGGAGTCCGCGCGCCTTTGCCGACCTCCCCATGTCTGAAGAACAAGCCCTCACGCTCTTCGAAGCTGCGCGCTGGGCGGCTTCCTGCTTCAATGAACAGCCCTGGCGCTTCATCTGGTCGCTAAACGACGGCTCAGACAAATACCAGTCCCTCTTCTCTTGCCTGTTTGAAGGCAATCGGGAGTGGGCAGGTTCCGCTTCCCTGCTGATCATGGCGCTTACCAAAAGCACCTTTTCCGCCAATGGCAAACCTAACCGCTGGGCCGCTCACGATCTGGGTTTGGCCATCGGCAACCTCACCACCCAGGCCAGCCTGATGGACCTTTACGTACACAACATGGGCGGATTTGACCGCGATAAAGCTGCCTCGCTGTTTGAACTTCCGCCTGATATTGAGCCCTACACCATGATCGCCGTGGGCTGGCTGGGCGACCCTGCCACCTTGTCTGCCAAAGCTCAAGCGAGTGAACTGCAGGTGCAGGAACGCAAACCACTTACGGAGTTGTTTATCTGAAACCTGTCTCCCGCGGTAAAAATTCCTCGAACAGATCAGAAGGTTGCTCAAAATGAGATATTGCTTGACACATTGCCGCCCGGACCCAGAAAATGTCCTGGATATTTCAGCATCCAAAGAAGGAAGTTCCGATGCCGTCAAAGAAACTCTGCGCAATCTTTTTGCTCGCGCTGCTGTTTGGCCTCTGCGCCGCGCAGGAGAGTGAATTCACGTTTCAGCCCGGGCGTTACGGCACCCTGGGTTTTGGCTACGGCATTCCCTACGGCGGTTACGGTTTCAGCGCGGACATGTATATCTTCGACCAACTGGCCCTTACAGTGGATGTGGGCAGCTTTCTCTACGCGGCTGGCTACGAACTGGGGCTCAAGTATCTGCACGGAGACGCCAGCAAACTCTGGCGGCCTCAGGCCATCCTGCTTTACGGGGTGAACGGCATCATTCCCTACACGAATGCCGACGTCAACCAAACCGAGGTTTTCAACGGATTTACGGCTGGCCTGGGCTGCCAGCTGATGTTCGGCAAAAAGCGCAAACACGGTCTGGATGCCGGCGCGACCTTTATCGTGAGCTCCGGTTTGTACAAGCGCCTGGAAGAACTCGAAGGCTATGATTTCGACGTTTCCAGTCGCCTCGGCTTCTATCTGGGTTACCGCTACGCGTTTCAGTTTCTTTACTGATCCGGGGCGCTGTTCCCCGCGCTCCGCGATGCTCAGATCGGGCTGGTAAACCTCTCGTATTCTTTCACTTCCGGCAGCAGACCGGCTTCGACCGCGGCCTTGACAGTGCGGCAGGGCAGGTTTTGCTGCGTGATCTGGGCGCGGGTGATGTCTTTAAGCTGCAGTTGCAGCTTTTTCTGCATCGTGAACATCAGTTTGTTGTAGATGTTCGTCCAGGACTGGGAGTTGGCTTCAGAATTGGCGGGAAGTTTGTTGTAGAGGATCAGATAATCCTTCAGATCGCGCTTGTAAGCATCGGATGGATTGAGCGCGTAGATCGCTTTTTGAGCGCTGGCGAAGGCCGGCTGTCCCGGATGGTCCTTGAACTTGAACTGCTTGCGCACGTATATCTTGCCGCCCGGCCTGCGGCGGTAGTAGATCAGATCGTCCAGTTTTCCCGTGAACTCACCCAAGAGATTTGCTCTATTCGCTTTCATAACTTTCTATCTCCTTTGATGTTGGCATGGGTGGATGTCACAAAAACCACCCTTCGCGACCCTAAAGGGCCACAAGCATAATATAATCACTTCCCCCCAAATGTCAATACGGGATAAATACGGGATCAATACGGATGAAATCCGTATTGATCCCGTATTTATCCCGTAATGAGAACGGGAGCCACCCGGGAAATACACCGGAATTTGGGGTGGAAACAGCTTGATATATAAATATTGTAATAATACAGATAAAAGGGCAAGGGGATTTTGGCGCTCTTCAAATTGAGTGGCAGAGACATCAAACTGGCTAAAGCGAGCTCCGCTCACTGTGGGAAACGGATTTTGCCACCCCAAATCTGCGGTTCGACCAGCCCCACCCCCTCGTTTTGAAAGAGAGCCCCAAAAGAGGGGTTTTGGGAAACCTGTCAGCCCAGGATGAAGGAATTGCCGCCGGTTTTGGTGAGGCAACCTTTGAGTTCGAGGTTGAGCAGGATGGTGGAGAGTTTGCCGAAATTGTGTCCGGAGCGAAGCAGCAGTTCGTCGAAGCTGAACTCGCGCTGTTCGCTGGTGAAGAAGTCGTAGATCTTTTGTTCGTCGGGGCTTAGCTCCGGCAGAATCTCCAGTTGCCGCTCGTTCGAAGCATCCAGGCCGAGGGCGCCAAGGATGTCTTCCGGGGAGGTAACGCACTGGGCGCCGTTTTTGATCAGGTAGTTCGGCCCCTGGGAATTGGGGTGGGTGATCTCGCCCGGCAGGGCCATCAGGTCGCGGTTCTGCTCGATGGCGTGTTTGGCCGTGATCATGGCGCCGCTGCCCAGGGAACCCTCCACGATGAAAACGCTCTGCGCGAGGGCGGAGATAACACGGTTGCGGGCGACGAAATTCCAGGGATCGAGTTTGGTGCCGGGCTCAAACTCCGAGACGAGCGCGCCGTGGGCAATGATCTGTTCGGCCAGGTCGCGGTTGTTCGGCGGATAGATGGTTTCGAGGCCGCTGGCGAGCACGGCGAGGGTTCGGGAACCGTTTTGGAGGGCGGTGCTGTGGGCCACGGTGTCGATGCCGGTGGCGAGTCCGCTGACGATGGTGGCGCCTTGTTTGCAGACCGGCCCCAGCAGTTTGGCGCAGCAGGCGCGGCCGTAAGCAGTGGGTTTGCGGGTGCCCACCACGGCCAGGCAAACGTGTTCCAGGGCGGAATGCGGATCGCCGCGGTACCAAAGGATCAAGGGTGGGGCCAGGATGTTGTTCAGTCCCAGGGGATAGTCCGCGGCCCCGAAAAACACGGCTTCGATGTGGTAATGCTCGCAGAGTTTGGAAATCTGCTGCAGCCGGGGATGTGGGGTGGCGTTGAGCAGATGGGCCCGGACGGCGGGTTCGATCTGCTTGTCCGAATGGATGGGATGGTCTGGTTGACCCACGAAGTCCAGCGGATCGGGATATCTGGCCAGCAGTTCCAGCGCGGCCCGGTGTTTGAGTCCGGGCGCGGATCTGAGGCAGAGCCAGGCTTGGAGCTTGTCCGTCACAGACTTTGCAGCAGCTTGTAGAGCCGGAACTTCAGCTCATCCAGGTTGATCTGGCCAACGGCGGAGATGGAGATGGCGTCCACTCCGAACTCTTTCTGGAATTGGGTTTTAACACCAGTCAAAATCTCCTCGCGGGCGTCGTCCGGAACGGTGTCCAGCTTGCTGAGCGCCACCAGGCAGGGTTTTTTGTCCATGAAGGGATCGTAGAAGTAGAGCTCGGAACGCAGGGTGCGAAAGGCTTCGGCAGGGTCGGGCGCGCCGATGTCGATGAGAAAGAGCAGCAGGCTGGTGCGCTGAATGTGGCGCAGGAACTGGTGTCCGAGACCTTTGCCCAGATGCGCTCCCTCGATGATGCCGGGGATGTCGGCCATCACGAAAGACTGGTAATCGCTCACGCGCACCACTCCCAGCATGGGTTCCAGAGTGGTGAACTCGTAATCCGCGATCTTGGGACGGGCGGATGAAAGCACGCTCAGCAGAGTGGATTTGCCGGCGTTCGGAAAGCCCACCAAACCCACATCCGCCATAAGTTTGAGCACCAGCTCGAGATCCATTTCACGGGTGACCCGGCCCGGAGTGGCGTGACGCGGGGCCTGATCGGTGGGGGTGGCGAAATTGCTGTTGCCCTTGCCGCCGTGACCGCCCCTGGCCAGGATTATCTCCTCGTTGTGAGCGGTGATGTCGGCGAGTTTGACCTTCTTGCCGTCTTCGTCGCGCCGGAAGATCTCCGTGCCCAGAGGAAAACGCAGATAGATGTTGGCGCCGCCGGAGCCGGATTTTCGGGAGCCGGAGCCGGGTTTGCCGTTTTCGGCGCGGAACAGCTTGTTGAAGCGGTAATCCAGCAGGGTGTTCACATTCTCGTCGCCGATGGCGATCACGGAGCCGCCGCGGCCGCCGTCACCGCCGTCCGGCCCGCCTTTGGGGATGAATTTTTCCCGGCGGAAACTCACCACGCCGTCACCGCCGTTGCCGGCCTTGACGGTTATCTTGGCATAATCAATGAACATCTAAAGTTTTGTTATCCTTTATTTTGTGATCACGAAACGGTGGTTGACGGCCCGGCCGTCCTGCTCGATCCGCAGAAAATAGACGCCGCTGTCCAGTCTGTTTCCATCCAGAGTGGCGTTCCAGGAAAGGTCCAGATTGCCGGACGCGGCAATTCCTGAGTAGAGGGTACCCAGTTTCTGGCCGCGCAGATTATAGACGCGGACGCTGACAGGAGCCTTGGCAAGGCCGGACAGGCTTACGGTGAAAGGATCTCCGCTCCTGAGCGGATTGGGCAGACGGCAGCTGAGCCGCGCGGAGGGAAGGTTGGGGTCGTCGTTGCCAACAAACCAGTGCAAATACTCGGGGATATCGCTGCCATTGTCGCTCCAGCGCAGGGTGGCAAAATCAGGTATGCCAGGCAGTTGGACCGTGTAGGTGACTGGCTGGCTGAAGTCGTTACTGAGGGGCAGAGGTTCCAAAATCTGTGAATCCGGCAACAGCAGTTCCATCTGGATGGGGAAATCGCCCTCGGCGTCGAAGTAGTCGAAACTGAAAGTCTGCGACATCAGGTCGAACCCGAAGTTTGTGCACTGCGGCAGGGTGTTGGCGCTTACCTGATAGCGGTTGTCCTCAAAGAAGAGGATGCCCGGAGTGCTGTAATCGCCGATGCCGTAGTCAACCGCGTAGGTGCTGGGATCGATGCTCAGCTTCATGGTGAGGCTGGCGGCCACGAGGGCGTTCACGGAATTGGGCCAGGCGCCGAAATCCGGGTCGCTGGTGAGGTCGCTGAGATTGCAGGAAAGATAGAGCCTGCCGCCCAGCACCATGCTCTGAACGTTGCCGATGCGGGTGAAGGAGGGAATACCGGCATCGCCCATCCGCAGTTTGTAAAGCCCGGGCTGGATCACGTCGGCCACGTAGAAGGAATAGATCATCGCGTAGGTAAGCGTGTCCACCACGGTGTCGGGGTTGGAGAGGGTGGTGAGGTAGATGTTGTAGGAATAGATGTTGTTCAGGGTGGGCCAGCTGCCGGAAACGTTGTCCAGAGCGGAATAGAGCTTGGTCTGGGTCACGCCCGCCCAGCTTTCCGTGAGGTCCAGGTTGGGCGCGTAGACCGTTACGGAATCGCCCTCGGCGTCGGTTTCGATCTGTCCCAATTGTTCCAATTGCGGCGGAAAGAGGTCGGCATCCAGGTATGGCGCGTGCATGAAGACCAAATTCTCTTCCATCATGATCAGTTCCGTGCGCAGGCGGTAGCGCAGGTTTTGGCCAAATTCGTAGGGCAGGAGGGCCTGCATCTGCAGATCGCTGTAGACTCCGCTGGGAGCCTGTTGCCAGGCAGCGGCGCCGGCGCTGTACCAACACTGGGTGTCCATGCCCAGACCGGTGGGGTCCTCCCAGCGCAGGCGCAGATTGCCATCCGCGCAGCGGGAGCTGTGGATCAGGTTTTGATAGGGATTCAGGACCTGGGCGCCAAGCAGCGCGGTCGCGAGCAGCAGCACACTTAAGATCAGTTTGGTTTTCATATTTGCTTCCTTGAGGGGAAAGGATTTTTTTGGGAGGATCATGGTTGGCCCGGCTCGATCAGGCCGGCTTCAGCCATTTTTTTAAAGTTCGTCCAGATGGTCGCGTTGGGCTGGCTGAAAGCGTCCGGGGCCCTCGCGAATTCCGGCGCCTGGGCTAACACGTAGTCTTTAAGATATTGGGGCAAATCGCCGAAACCGCCATCCAGCTTGCGTCCGCGGCCAGAAATGATCACATTTCCCGGCCGTTCGCCCATGCGCATGAACGGCAGCCAGGGATATATCCTGGTGAAGGTGTACAGCGCCGGAACACTTTGCTGCAGAGGATCTTCCAAGTCGCTTTGCTTCACCAGATATTGGGTGAGGTCCGCCGCCTGATAGGTGTCGCTCTGGGCGAAAAGCGGATACTCCTGGCGGGAGAGGGCGTTCGGATACAAGGGAAAGAGATCGTTGTGCCAGACGGTTTGGTCGCCCAGTTGGGTGGAAGGCAGCACCAGACGCAGGAGTTGAAAATATTCATCGCTAAAGCGGAGATCCATGTTGGCCGGATCGTTAAATACATGCAGTACAGGTACATCCTTGCCCGAAATAGGGTTCACCCAGGTGGACAGGATCTCTCCGCTCTGGTTGTGCAGAAACAGCATTACCTCTTTGCCCAGGAGCAGATAGCCACGCTCATCCGGCACCGCGCGCACGATGTGGTAGCCCTCCACGTCGAAAAGGTCCTTGCGCCGTTCGCCGGGAATGTAGCTGTAAGCCTTTCCCTGCCAGTGGTAAACGCAATCCCCGCCGGAGAGGTCGGCCCGGACGCGGATGTAGTTGTCCAGATACTCCTGATTGGGACGCTGAATCCTGAACGAGGCGATCATCCGCTCAAAATCCGGGGCCACTTGCTCGAAATACCAGATCTCCTCGGCACCGCATGTGAGGTTGTAAAGCAGCTTCGAACGCGGAACACGGACCCGGATGGCCCTAATGGTGAGGGCGCCGTAAAGCGGGTAGCTGTAATCGAGGCGCTGGGCGCGGTGCTTGCCGAGCTTGATCTCCCGGGAGTCAAGGATCCGGATGCTTTTGGCGTCCAGCGAGGGCAGTTCCGTTTGCAGCTCTTCCCGCAAATCTTTTTCTCCCCGGGCCATGAAGGCATTAAAATCCTCCACCTCTTCCGCCAGCGGGAGAACCTCCACCCGGAACGTGTTGGGCAGCGAGGCTTTGTCCATCTGCGAACTGGCTTCGAACCAGCCGCTTTCGGCCAGTTGTTTCACCTGCCAGTCGGCCGGGTATTCCAACTGATAGGTAAATTTGGCGTTTACGTGCGTGGCCAGACCCGCGGCCTCCGCCCCACAGATCAGGGCCGGCACCAGCAACAGCAGGCAGAGTATGGCTTGGGAACGCATTTATCCTCCCGGAAAAGCAATTTTCGCAGTCTGTGGCATTAAAAAAACGCCGTCTAAAAGTGTCAAGCGGGAATCTTGGCACTTTCGGCCGGGGATGGCCGCGGCTGGACGGGTCAGCGCAGGTTGAGCAGCAGCAAACTCAGCAGCAGCAACGCCCAGAGGATGGCATCCCGGGCGTTGGCGCGCTTTTTCCAGATCAGCAGGTCGCTGATGATGCTCAAAAGCACTATGGATACGGCCACCAGAGGATAGGCTACGGCGGCGGGAACGCTGTCCAGGCCTTTGAGAAAAAAAACGGTGGAATAGCGGTTGGGAATACCCAAAACGCAGCCCAGCAGTAGGCTTTGGGGCGGGACGCGCAGCTTGCGCAGCAGGGTGGTGATCAGGGTAAAAACGAAGGCGGCGGCAAAGATCACCAGCACAAAGGCGGATTCGGCCCCGCCGCCCAACTCTTTATAGACCTTGAGGCTGGCGTCGGTGAGTCCGGAGACAATGAAGAGAGCGACGATCCAGAGGAAATCGCGCAACTGGCGCGGGTCGGCGCGCAGGCTGAAAGCGGCCAGCCCCGCGATGATCCCCAGGCCGTTCCAGACGGACAATTGTTCGCGGAAAACCAATACTGCCAGCAGGATGGGAATGATCATGGCGATCCGCATCACGCCCACCGAGAGGGACAGGCCGTTGATCACGATCGAGCGCTGATACACCCAAAAATTCGCCAGGAAAAGGCCTCCGGCCGCTACTCCGAGTAAAACGTCGAAGACTGGCAGCACGGGCAGGCGAAATTTGAGGCTGAACAGGCCAAAGACCGAGGCCATCAGATAATTGCCCAGAAAAACCGGGAGGATGTTCAGGTTCCCGCGGCGGTTGAACACCATCAGCAGATTGGCGATCAGGACAGAACAGAGGACGCTGAAGACCAAATACAGCACAGGTTCAATCTACCAGGATCAGGCGCCGGGTTTGCACTTTTCCGGGGCTCCTGAGCCGGCAGAAATACACCCCCGAGGCTGCTTTGTTTCCCCCCGTGTCGCGGCCGTCCCAGGCCAGGATGTGATTACCGGGTTGCAAGCCTCTCCAAACGCGGATCTGTTGTCCCCGGGAATTGTAGATTTCCACCTCCGCGGTCTCGCCCGCTTTCACTCCGAAACGAAGGCTGGTACTGTTCCGGAAGGGGTTCGGGCCGATCCGCAGCTCGCCTGCAAGCGCGGTGGGGTCGTCCGCGGCCACTACAAAAACTTCAATGGTCGCCGGAACTGATTCCCCCGCAATGTATTGCGCGGTTATGCCCACGCTGTGGATGATTCCGGGCGACATGGCCAGGGTCACGGATTGCTGGGTGGAAGAGTGGGCTAAAACGCCGTCCACATAGGTCTTGTAATATTCCCAGGGAGAGCTGCTTCCCGCCGCGGGGGCGTCCCAGCTAATGGTCACCAGGTCTTGGTTCTGCTCCGCGCCTGGGTTTTGGGGCGGATTGAGCACCGCCCCGGAATAGAGCAAATTGCGCCAGTAGCTGAAGGTGCCGTCATAATCGCCCAGGATGAGGTCCAGGTCGCCGTCGTGGTCGAGGTCAGCGAGGGCCGGGGCGGCGTTCTGGTCCGTGCTGATGCCGCTGAAAATGGTGTTGTTGAGGGTCCAGCCGTGTCCCTCGCGCAGCCAGCAGACCAAGTTGCCCTGGATGTTTCCGGCCAGCAGGTCGATATCGCCGTCGCCATCGATGTCGCCCAGGCAGGGAGAACAGTTCGAGCCCACGTCCAAACCCTGAAAGTAGTTCGGCACCGCTGTCCAGGAGGGCAGGGGTCCGGTGGCGTTATTCACATAATAGAAAAGGTTTCCGGCCTCATTCCCCACGATCAGGTCCAGGTTCAGGTCGCCGTTCATGTCCATCAGGCGCGGCACGGACCAGCCTCCCAGCGTGGCCGGAGGCGTTATCCCGGCCACTTCGGCAAAGCCGGTCCCCGTGTTTTGGTGGAAGAAGAGATTGCCGCTCAAGTCGCCCACTATGGCGTCCGGAAGCTCGTCATTGTCCAGCGGGCCTGTGGCCGCGGCGGCATAGATGGAGTGGTCGATGCTGGAAAAATAGGCGCTGTCCTCGTTCCAGGCGGGCGCGTAGGCAGTGCCGGTGTTGGCATAGTATTTGATGTAACCCATCTGGCTGCCGCTGATCAGGTCCAAATCGCCGTCGCCGTCAAAATCCTGCAGCCAGGGACTGCTGGCGCCACCCACATCCATCACTCCGCCAAAGAGGGAGGTGTTGGCCTGCCAAACCGGCGCGGCCAGGGTGCCGGTGTTCACATAATAATACAGCGGACCGTCCGCGCTGCCGAAAACCAGGTCCGGCAAGCCGTCGCCGCTGAGGTCCGCCAGATCGGGGGAATTCCAGTAAGTGGCGTTGCCC
>CAZVXH010000066.1:0-14806 GCA_964631015.1 uncultured Candidatus Cloacimonadota bacterium
CCCAGCACGTCGTAGACGTCCGTAACGATCATGAACGCGTCGGGATCGATGTCTTTCACGATGTCCGTGAGCAGGGGTACCTGACGGCGGTTGATCACGCAGAAGAGCACCTCGGTCTCCTTTTTCTGGTAACCGCCCAGCGCTTTGAAAAAGGTGACGCCGCGGTCGAGTTCGGAGTAGATGTCCTCCTTGATCTCATCGACTTTGGGCGAGATCACATAGACGCCTTTGATGTAGGGCAGTCCTTCGGAAGCGAGGTCGGTGATCTTGGTGGTGATGAACATGTTGATGTAGCCCCAGATGAGGATCTTGGGATCTTTGAGGAGGATGGCCACCAGCAGGATGATGCCGCTTTCCACGATGTAATATCCGGTGCCGATGGAAACCCCGGCTTTCTGTTTGATCATGGCCACGGGGATGTCCGTTCCGCCGGTGGAGCCGCGGGATTTGAAGATGATGCCGAGGCCGAGGCCCAGCACCACGGAACCGGCGATGGCTGAAAGGAGCAGGTCTTCCGGGCCGAGATAGGCAAAGATCGTTCTGCCCTGAAAGCTGAAAGTATGCTCTCCGAGGCTCAGGACGCCAATCCTGGCGATGTTTTGGATGTTCACCAAGTCGGTAAAAATGGATGAGACCAGCATTCCGAGGACGGACTTGGCGCCGAAGGATTTGCCGATGAAGATGAAACTGATCACGAACAGCGGGATGTTCAGAATGATCATGGAGATGCCCGGGGGGATGCGGAAATAGAAATTTATCACCTGCGCGAGACCGCCCACGCCGCCCGGGGCCATGTTGTAGGGCATCAAAAACCAGGCGTAGCCGATGGCCACGAGCAAGGCCCCGAAAACGATCCCGACCGTGTATTTGGCTTCCCGGAGGAAGAGTTGTTTTCCATGTAATTTCTTCATTTTTGGTTCTCCTAATCACTTGACGGATTGCCGCTCTTCAGAATGATGGCATCTCTGCGCGGGGTTTGCTCCGGAATTGAGATCGGGCCCCGGCAACCAATACGCAGACAAGGAAAAACAGATGATCATCGACCTGAGATTTGACGGCAACAAGCACAGCCTTATCGAACTGGAAACGGCCAAGCCGATCCGCGAGATCCTGAAAGGCACGGACATCCCTGCCGACAGGATCTTGTCCTATAAAATTGACCACGGCCAATATGTCAACAACGAATATATTCCCACCCAAAACACCATGGTGGATTGCATCAGCTACAACCATCCCGAAGGAAGCCGGATCTACCAGGATTCGGTGATCTTCATCCTGGCCAAGGCGGTGAACGCGATCCTGGGAACCGGGCACACCCTCGTGATCGAACATTCCATCGGCGACGGCGTTTTCTGCGAGGTTTTCGGCACGGAAAGCTGGACCCCCGAAGACAGCCAGCGGGTGAAAGAGGAAATGCAGAGGATCGTGGCCGGCGATCTGCCGATCGACAAGATCCGGGTGAAAACCAGCGAGGCGCTGGAAATTTTCAGCACCATGGGCAGAAACGACTTGATCAAAAACCTCCAGTACCGCTTCAGCGAAGAAGTGTTCGTTTACCGCTGCGGCAAGTATTACGACCGCTTTCTGCGTCCCCTGGCCGACCGGACCGGCATGGTGAAGGAATTCGACGTGGTAACCAAGGAAAGCGGCTTTGTGCTGCGTTTCCCCACCGGGAAAGAATGCCGCCTGGCCCAGCCCTTTGTGCTGCCGGAAAAGCTGTTCAAGCTGCATCAGGAACACGACAAATGGCTGGACATCCTGCGTGTGCACAACATCATCGACATCAACAAACTTACCGACAGCTACCAGATCTCGGAATTCATCCTGGTGGAGGAAGCCCTGCAGGAAAAGAAGATCGCCGAGATCGCCGCCGACATCGTGAAAAACCCCCAAGTGAAGCTGATCCTGATCGCCGGGCCTTCGTCCTCCGGCAAGACCACCTTCGCCAAACGCCTCTCGATCCAACTGACAGCCTCCAAGGCAAAACCCAATGTGATCGGCCTCGACGACTATTTTATCGACCGCGACAAAACCACGCGCACAGACAGCGGCGAATTTGACTTTGAATCCATCCACGCGCTGGACCTGGAACATCTGAACAGGCAACTCACCCAACTGCTCAACGGCGAGGAAGTGGAACTGCCGCATTACGATTTCACCCGCGGCATGAGACGCCGTAGCAACAACTTCATCAAGCTGAACGAAGAGGATGTGATCGTGATGGAAGGCATCCACGGCCTCAACGACGAGCTTACGGCCGCCATTCCGTCCGAACGCAAGGCCAAGATCTATGTGAGCGCGCTCAATCAGCTCAATATCGACAACCACAACCGCGTGGCCACCACCGACTGCCGTTTGCTGCGCCGGATGATCCGCGACCACCAATACCGCGGCTACACGGGCCCGGAGACCATGCTGCGCTGGGCCAGCGTGCGCGCCGGCGAAGAAAAGAACATCTTTCCCTATCAGGAAAACGCGGATTACATGTTCAACAGCAGCCTCACCTACGAGCTGGGGGTGCTGCGCAAATACGCGTGGAAACTGCTTCTTTCCGTGCCCAAAAGCTCCTCCGCCCACACCGAGGCCCAGCGGCTGCTGGCTCTGCTGGCAAACGTCAACGACATCCCGGACGCCCTGGTGCCCTACAACTCCATCATCCGCGAATTCACCAACGGCTCCATCTTCAGGTATTGAGAGTGAACAGGATCCACATTCTGGCCGACGACGTGCGCAACAAGATCGCCGCGGGCGAAGTGATCGAACGGCCGGCCTCCGTGGTTAAAGAACTGGTGGAAAACGCCATCGACGCGGGCGCCACGCAGATCACGGTGGCGGTGGAAAACGGCGGGAAGGACCTGATCCAGATCAGCGACAACGGTAGCGGCATGAGCCCCGACGACGCCCTGCTGGCCTTTGAACGCCACGCCACCAGCAAGATCAAGACCGTGGGCGACATCATCAGCATCGGCACGCTCGGTTTTCGCGGCGAAGCTCTGCCCAGCATCGCCAGCGTGAGCAACCTCACCCTGATCACCCGCGACTCC
This sequence comes from uncultured Candidatus Cloacimonadota bacterium, assembly GCA_964631015.1. Lineage (GTDB taxonomy): Bacteria > Cloacimonadota > Cloacimonadia > Cloacimonadales > Cloacimonadaceae > Syntrophosphaera. The sequence continues at coordinate 3,045 of CAZVXH010000066.1, forward strand.
CAAAGCGAGGTGGCCACTCAGGTGGATTTCGATTTCGGACGCCTGCGCGATGTGCGGCAGGCTTCCTCGAACCCTGGCACCAACATCACCGTGCGCGGCCTCTTCAAGGCTCTGCCCGCCCGGCGCAAGTTTCTCAAAAGCGTTCAAACCGAGCTGCGCCACATCCTCAAATACATCCATTACCAGGCGGTGCTGCATCCCGACATCGGCTTCAAACTCTTTGTGGACGGCAATCAGAAGCTTTCCTTCGTGGAGGCGGAAAACCGCGAACAGCGGATGGGGGAGGTGTTCGGCTCCGGATTTTTCAACGACGACATCATTCCCGTGAGGGCGGAAACCGACTGTTACCGCCTGGAAGGCTACATTTTCGGACTTGAGGACCGCAGCGACAAGCTGGTGGACATGCAGTACTGCTTCATCAACGGACGCTACATCACCGACAAAACCGTGAAACACGCCATCAAAGCCGCCTACGAACCCTTCATCCTCAAAACCCGTGCCTGGCAGAAGGGCTCGACGCCGCCCTACGTACTGTTTCTGAACATCCCCGTGGAGCAGATCGACGTAAACGTGCATCCCGCCAAACTGGAGGTGCGGTTCCGGGAACAGCAGAAAGTGCATTCCCTGGTGTTTCTCTCCCTCACGGATGCCCTGAACGCCTATGAACACGAGAAATTCGCCTCCGCCCGGGTGAAATTTGACCACGCCCAGCAGGTGAACGAAGCCACCTTCGTGGAACGCACGGTTTACGGCAACAAGGTGGATGTGCCCCGCTTTTCGGAGTACAGAAAGGAATTCGGCAATCTCTACCAGGATGAGCTGTTTCCCGCTGCCCAAACGGAACCGCCCCCAGTCCGCAAACTTGAGGTGCCGCTGGTGGACGCGGATAAAAAAGACCGGGAGGAACAGCTCGAGATATCCAACGATCTGCCCAACGAGTCGTTCCAATACCGGCTGCTGCTGCGCAATGAAGAGGATTACATCAATCCCTGGCAACTGCACAACACCTACATCTTCATCCAGGTGGAGGACGGCCTGGTGATCATCGACCAGCATGCCGCCCACGAGCGCATCATCTACGAAAAGCTCTTGCAGCGCACCCAGGGAGCGCCACCGGTGCGGCAGAAACTGATCATTCCCCTGGTGATAGACATTCCGCCGATCGTGGCCACCGAGATCCGCGACCTGGTGGAGCAAAACCTCGAACTGCTGGAAAAGACTGGCTTCGTGCTAAAAAAATTCAGCGGCGATTCGCTGGTGATCGAAGAAATCCCGGCTGAACTGGATGATTGGCAGGGCGGCAAGATCTTCATCGAGATCCTGAAACAACTGGAAGAAGAGCTGGAACTGAACTCTGATTTCCGCGAATCCCTGGCCAAATCGATCGCCTGCAAAGCCGCTATCAAAGCGGGAAAGAAGCTCACCCGCAAGGAAATGCTCAACCTCATCAACCAGCTTTTCGCCTGTCAGATGCCATATTTCTGTCCCCACGGCAGGCCGCTGATCCTGAAAATGACCCTGGCGGACTTCGAAAAGAAATTCAAACGCCAGTTATGATCCCTCTGGTCACGCTCGAAGGGCCAACCGCCTCGGGAAAGTCCGATCTGGCCTTGCTTCTGGCTCAGGAACTGGGCACGGAGATCATCTCCGCGGATTCCCGCCAGGTATACCGCTATCTGGATATCGGCACCGCCAAGCCATCCACCGCGGACCTGAAAGCTGTGAACCACCATCTGATCGACATCATCGAACCTTCAGAAAGCTACAACGCCGGCAGATTTCGCGCCGACTCCTCCGCGATAATCCACACCCTTCACCGACAGGGAAAAATTCCGCTGATCTGCGGCGGTACCGGACTTTATGTGCAGGCTTTGCTGCAAGGGCTCTTTCCCCAGATCGCGATCGACCCGGAGATAAAACACCGCTTGCTGGAACGGCTGCGGAGGGAGGGTTTGGCGGCGCTGTACGGTGAACTGAGCGCGCTCGATCCCGCCTTCGCCACGGGAGTCAGCAGCCACGACCGCCAGCGCGTTCTGCGGGGTTTGGAGGTCCTTGCCGCCAGCGGCATCCCCATCAGCGAACACTGGCGCCAGCAGCAGGTCAACCGCGAGTTCACGGCCTTTCGCGTTCTTATCGATCCGCCCCGGGAACTTCTCTACGCCAGGATCAACGCCCGGGTGGACCAGATGCTGGAACGAGGCTTGCTGGGGGAGATCAGCAATGTTCTGGAAATGGGTTTTAACGCTTCCGAGCCCGGCCTGAACAGCGTTGGCTGCAAAGAATATCTGCCGCACCTGCTGGAAGCCGCTTCCCTAAAGGATTGCACCGCCCTCGCCGCCCAGCACACCCGCAATTACGCCAAACGCCAGTGCACCTGGTATCGTAAACACAAGTTTGATTTGACATTGGGCTCGAACGCGTGTATTTTATCGGAGACAGCCAATCTCATCAGGGATTGGAAGAAATCTATGGACAGAGGAAAAAATGCATCTGGTCGCGAAAGTCTTTGACCTGAATATAACCGAGGACGAGGTCCTCACGGAAAGCGAAAAGCTGATCGGGCAGGACAGCGCGCTGGCAATGGCGCAAGCTCTAAACAGGGTTATAGACCGCTATCTGCTGCTGCATCAGGCTCGCGTGGCCGGTATCAGCGCCACGGAAGACGAATTTGACAGCGCCTTGCTGGAAACCCTGGAAGACATTGATGACGCGCCCCAGGATGAAGAACAGACCCAAGATCTGGAACAGCGCATCCGGCAGAGGATCGTGATCCGCAAATACGTCAACCAGATTGTTGCCCCCAACATTCTCATCGCCGACGAGCAGTTGCTGGCTTTTTATGAAGACCAGCCGGAAGCTTTCTTAACCCCGGAAGCGGTGCGGGCCTCTCATATTCTGTTCCGCTTGGACCAGCCGGAAGCCGATCACAAGGCCAGGGAAATACGTGCGCAGATCCACACCCCGGAAGATTTCACGCTTGTGTGCCCCAACCACTCGCAATGCCCCTCCGGAGCCCGTCGCGGAGATTTGGGCTGGTTTCCCCGCGGCCGCATGATCAAGGAAATTGAAGACGTCGCCTTCGCCCTCGAGCCAGGCCAGATCAGCGATGTTTTCAAAACTAAGTACGGTTATCACATCCTGTTGGTCACCGACCGCAGATCGCGCCAGCGGGTCCCCTTCGATGAGATCAAGGACAGCCTCAAGGTCCGCCTGGTTCAGTTGGAAAGGGAGTTTGTCCTGATCCGCCACATGAACGACCTGCGCCACGACCACCAGGACCAGATCCAGATCCTCGACCCCAGATTCAGCTGTTAGCCTGGCCCTTTTACCCTTCCACCCAGTCCAGGATCTCGCGTCGGAGCCGCAAGGCCTCCCCTTCGGTCAAATCCTTCTCCCGCTCCAGCTTGAGCGTGGCCACGAATTGGCCCGGCTGACTCTTCATCACCCTTATCTCATCTCCCAACTTCATGGCTTCATTGATGTCATGGGTAACAAGTATGATGCTTAACTTTAACTTTTTAGCGATAACTCCAAGCCAGTTTTGAAGTTGCAATCTCGTAATGGCGTCCAGATTGGCAAAAGGCTCGTCGAGCAGCAGCAGTTCGGTGTCCATCATGCAGGTGCGCAGGAAAGCCACCCGCTGGCGCAGTCCGCCGCTGAGTTGATAGGGCAGATGGTCCGCGTGCTCTGCGAGTCCGAAGACCGGCAACAGTTGTTTTATCCGGGCTTGGGCGGCTTTGATGTCACCGCCTTTGATCCGCACCGGGATCAGCGCGTTTTCCGCAACGTTCAGCCAGGGAAAGAGCAGATCGTCCTGGGGCATGTACCCCAGCCGGCCGCTTTTACCGGTGATCTCCTCGTCCCGAAAAAAGACCTCTCCGGAATCCGGACGGGTGATCCCGGCCAGCAGTTCCAGAAACGTGCTTTTGCCGCAGCCGCTGCTTCCCACCACGCACACGAAGCTTTGAGCCCGCATCTCGAAATCCACATCCCGCAGGATAAGTTGCGGTTGCCCGTGCAACAGGAAGGATTTGGAGAGTTTACGGGCTCTGAGGATCGTCTGCATCGGGCAGAAACTCGTTGGTGAAGGCCGCGAGGGTTTCCACGCCGTTGGCGATGATCCCCTTGCGGAGCATCCAGTCGGCAAAGTTCTTCCAGACCTCAGGGTTTTGCTGGCCCCAGCGGGGAGCGTCGGCCTGGAATTGGCCGCTGAGATACTCCAAACTGGCTTTCACCAGCTCGCGATCCAGTTCCGGAACCGCTTTGGACATCAATTCGGCGCTTTTGGCGGGATCCTTGGCGCAGTGTTCATAACCTTTGGAGGTCGCCGCCAGGAACTTTTTCATCAGTTCCGGTTCGGAATTGGCCAGCAGGTCGCTGGTGATCAGCACCGGCGTGTAGAAATCGAAGATGGGGTCGATCTCCCGGGCGGGTATAAAGTTGATGGGGATGCCTTTCAACTGGGCCTGGACGCCGTCCCAACCGTAAAAGATCCATTCAAAATCCGCGTTCTTGCCGATGGTGTTGAAGAAATCGGTCACTCCGTTAACCACTTCCACGCTGGCGAAATCCACATTGGCGCCCTCCGTTACCTGCTGCAGGATCCCCAGCTCTGAAGGCCAGCCGGAACTGCCGTACTTTTTGCCGCTGAAGTCGCGCGGGGAAGTAATCTTGGCCTCTTGCAGCGAAGCGAAACCTGAGGTGTTGTGTTGGATCACCGCGGCCAGGGATTTCACCTGGATGTTCTGGGAACGGGCGATGGTGACGCTTTCCTGATAGCTAAAGCCAAATTCAGCCTGCCCCATGGCCACGATCTTTTCCGCCGTGTTTTCGCCCGGCTGGATGATCTCCACGTCCAGGCCCTGCTCTTTGTAATAGCCCAGATCGCGCGCCACATACACCCCCGCGTGATTGGTATTGGGTGTCCAATCCAGCACCACGCGCAGCTTGCGCAGCTCTGTGCCTGCTTCTTTCTGCTTGCAGCCGACGCTGCCGAGCAGCAGTAAAACAAGGATTAGCACAATTGCAGTCATTTTGTATTTCACGTAATTACTCCATATGATATGATGTTTTAATTAAGCTCTGGGGTGATACATTCTATGTGTTTCAAGCAGATAGCGCGTATCAACGTGAGTGTAGATCTGGGTGGTGTTCAGGCTGGCATGGCCCAGCAACACCTGCACGATGCGCAGGTTGACGCCGCCTTCCAGCAGATGGGTGGCGAATGAATGCCGGAAAGTGTGAGGCGTGATTTCCTGTTTGAGGCCGGCTTCCCGCGCGGCCAGCCGCAGAATCTTCCAAAAACCCATGCGGGAAAGCTTGCCGCCGCGGTTGTTGAGGAACAGGACATCGGTGTGAGAGAGTTGCAGCAGGGCGGGGCGGGTTTGGGCCAGATACTCTTTCAGGATATCTGAAACGCTATCCACAAAAGGAACAAAGCGCTGTTTGGAACCTTTGCCGCGCACCAGGAGCACGCTCTGGTCAAAACTGACGTCGTGAGTGGTGAGGCCCAGCAGCTCGGAGACTCGCAGCCCCGTGCAGTAGAGGAGTTCGAGCATCGCCCGGTTGCGCCGGTGCAAAACGGTCTCACGGGGCAGTCCGTCCAGAAAGCCCAGCATGGTCTCCAAGTCCAGAAAGTCCGGCAAATGCTGGCTCAGCCTGATCTTCGGCACCTGGTCGAAATCGACGCTCACGCTGGTTCCGTTATCCGCCAGAAAGCCGAAGAACTGTTTCAGCGCCACTCTTTTCCGGGCTATGGAAGTATTCACCAGCCCCGCGTCCAGCAATTCAGCCAGGTAAGTGCTCACCTGCTCCGCCTCGTGTTTTTCCAGGGGCAGGGCATTCCAACCCAGATAGTCAAACACATCCCGCCGGTAGCTCTCGATGCTGTTTTCGGCCATGCCTTTTTCCACCTGGATGTGAAATACAAAACTGTTCAGCAGGCTGGTCAGGCGGGGATCGAGTTCAGTCTCCGGCCTGATAGTTGGGCGATTCTTTGGTGATGTTGACATCGTGGGGATGCGATTCCTTGAGCCCGGCGCCGCTGATCTCGATGAATTCGGCTTTTTCGCGCAGGGCGGCCAGGTTTTCCGCGCCGCAATAGCCCATGCCGGATCGCAGCCCTCCCGTGAGTTGGTACAAAAAGTCTTTCAGGGGTCCTTTGTAAGGCACCATGCCTTCGATCCCTTCCGCCACCAGCTTGTTTTCCTCGGTGTTTTCCTGGAAATAGCGGTCGCTGCTTCCCTTGCGCATCGCGCCGATGGAACCCATGCCGCGGTAGCTTTTAAAGCGGCGGCCGTTGTAGATTATGTATTCGCCGGGGCTTTCATCGGTGCCGGCCAGCAGCGAGCCGATCATCACCGCGTCCGCTCCGCCGGCCAGGGCTTTGACGATGTCGCCGGAATACTTGATGCCGCCGTCGGCGATCAGCGGAATACCCGCTTTGGCGGCAACTTCGGAGCAGTCCATGATGGCGGAAAGTTGCGGTACGCCGATTCCGGCGATCACTCGCGTGGTGCAGATTGAGCCGGGCCCAATGCCCACCTTGATGGCGTCGGCGCCGCTGTCGATGAGAAACTGGGCGGCTTTGGCGGTGGCGATGTTGCCGGCCATCAGTTCCACGTCGCAGACGGCCTTAACTTTGTTGAGCGCGGCGCGGATGTTCACTTGGTGGCCGTGAGCGGTGTCGATCACGAGCAGGTTCACCCCCTGTTTGGCCAGCTCCTGCGCGCGTTCCAGAAAGTCGCCGGTCACGCCGATGGCGGCGCCCACCAGCAGGCGGTTTTTTTCGTCCTGCACGGCGTTTGGATAGCTGATCCGCTTCAGGATGTCCCGCACGGTGAGCATTCCGGCCAGGCCAAATTCCGAGGTCACGATCAACAGTTTTTCGATCCGGTGTTTTTGCAGCAAGGCCACACAATCCTCGCTGGAAGTACCCTCAGGCGCGGTGATCAGCCGCTCCCGCGGGGTCATCAGCTCTTTCACCAAACGTTTGCCGTTGGTCTCAAAGCGGATGTCCCGGCTGGTCAGAATGCCCACCAGGCGTCCCTTTTCCACCACGGGAAAACCGCCGATCCGGTGCTCATCGCGGATCTGGCGCACTTTGGTCAGGTTGTCGTTGGGGGAAAGGGTATAGGGACTGGTGATGAGTCCGCTTTCAGCGCGTTTAACCCGGCGCACTTCCTCAGCCTGTTTCTCAATGCTCAGATTTTTGTGGATGATGCCCAGACCGCCCTCCCGCGCCATCGCTATCGCCATCCCGGCTTCGGTGACCGTGTCCATCGCCGCGCTCAGAACCGGGATCTTCAGATCCAGTCTGGCGCTTATCTTCGTCTCCAGGGAAGCCGTGGCCGGCAACACCTTGGAATGCTGCGGCACCAGCAGAACATCGTCGAAAGTGTAGGATTTGCGGATCGTCTTTTTCATCTTAAACTCCCTTCACAAGCCAAAAAAAGAACTTCGCCCTGGCTGTCAAGCACTTTGCCCGGATCACGCTCATCCCTCTTCCGGCTGCCAGTTCGGGAGCATCACCCCGAAAAAAGTCTTGACTTGTTTCACCCTTGTGACGGAGTATGATTCGTCCGAATAAATGTAACCGAACAGGGATGGAAGCATGAAAAAAATTGTCTTGGCAGCCTGGCTGTGTCTGCTGGCGGCGCTGGCTCCGGCGATCATTGTGGAGAACGGTTCTCTGCGCAATTTCCTGCAGGGCAGCGAACCTGCCTGCGCGTATGACAACTGGATCTCGCATCTGGCCGAGGGGATCGCCAGCCCGAATTACAACCTCTACGCCCCCTACGACGTACAAACCAACGGGTTTGGCAACTTCCGCCTTCCCACGGCCACCGATCTGCTCTACTGGAACAGCATGTGCGACCTTTTTGCGGCTGGGGATTACGATGGCGCCCAGGCCATCCTGACGGCGAATTCAGCGCCCTTTGAGATCGTGCAGTTCAACGCTACAGACACCGGCCGCACCTACATCATGCTCCGTGAGATCCCGGATCCAAGTTATTTCGACGACAACGATACCGTCGCCGAGTATGATGACGAGTTGGGCGCCTTTGTTTACGGCTGGGGCCTTTTCATCTACAGTCCCCAGGGCAGCAAACCCGTGATCATCACCGTCCCGCATCCCTGCGACGATTTCCCCACTCCCGCCCTGGCCTACGAAGCGCTCAAAAACTGGGACGCCCGCTATCTGCTGATCAACGGTTCCGGCCGCGAGGTGCGCTGGACCAACGAGGGCTCCTACACCAATTCCAAATCCCTCGCTGATCCTCTGCGCAACGCCCTTCATCCCTTCAACACCCTCTACAAAAAGTTCGCCGATTCCATCCGCGATGAATTTGACCTGCGGGAATTCTCCGCGCAGGTCCATTCCTACGATTGGAACCGCCATCCGGGCTACGCCAACTGTCAGATCTCAGCCGGAAATCCTCGCCCCTGCCCCAATCTGCCCATCCGGGACCTTTCCCCGCTCAAGCGTGATCTGATCAACTCCGGCCAGCATCTGATGATTCCCGCGAACACCGTGGGCATCCATGCTGACGTATATCTGAACGACTTTTACAGCGTGAACTACAGCGTTCACGACTTCAGCTTCGCGGACGGCGACAACAGCTATCCTGTGAACAATCAGGTGGATCTGCCTGCCTACACGCAAAATCAGCACATGCTCTACACCCAGAGCGGCACCACGGACTATGATGTTTACGAACCGTTCTTCCATCTGGAGATGGATGAGCTGCCCAACTGCTATGATGAAACCGAGAATGTCTATCACTGGTTCTACGGCTGGGATGCGGCCAGTCAGACCTGGGACATGGACGGTCTCTTCAACCGCTACATCGACTATTACGGACGCTGGGTTTACGATCTGGAGCCGGTTCTGGCGCACATGTTCGCTCTGAACGACAACCAGACCCCGCCTGCGCCGCAAAACCTCAACGTGCACAACCAATCCCTGAACAGCGTTACGCTCAGCTGGGACAAGAGCCACGGCTACGATTTTGACAGCTATGAGATCCTGTACGCCACGGAACCCATTGGCACCGATAACTTTCTGGTTTTCAACCGCGCGAACAACAATTTTCTCGCCTCGCCCGACTGCGAGATGATCACCGTGACCAATCTGGCCAATGCCAACCCATATTACTTTATGATCCGGGCCAGAGACAAGAACGGCAACGTCTCCGCGCTCTCCAATGAGGTGAACACGAACCTCGCTCCGGCCAACGTGACCTCGTTCACCGCACACGGTCTGGACGACACCGTGCGCCTCTACTGGCAGGTGAACGGCCAAACCAACAACCAGGGCTTCAAGGTCTATCGCCGTGACGCCGTGAGCAACTTCACCCTGGTGGATGACTGGTTCACCAACCCTGCTCTGGCCAATCCCACCGCCAACAGCTTTGAATGGTGGGATGCCGAGGTGACGAACGGCAGCGCGTACACTTACAAGATCAGCAGCACCAACCTCCAGGATGTGGAATACTGGCACAACTATCCCGCCAGCGCGGAACCCCGGCCCATCCACACTCTCACCATCAGCAACGTGGCCGGAACGCTGACAGACCAGGTGTCTTTCAGCGCCAATCCTTTCGCCACCGACGGCAACGACGCTTACTGGGATGTCACGAAAGGCAACCCCGGCTTGACTCCCTATGTCTGGAACGCTTTCTACGAACAATATTGGAGTACCAACGGCACCAACCTCAACCGGGAGGTGAAAGGCGATTTCGATTCCGCCACTCAGATCAAGACCTGGGTGTTACGGGTTCGCAGCGATCAGTTGGAAACCCTCAACATCACGGCTTCCGGCAGCTTCAGCCGAGCCGAAAAACTCTATCTGCAGGATGGCGGGACCTACCACAACCTGCTGGCCGGGCCCTATCAATACAACAACGCCAACTCGAACATCCGCACCATGATCCTGCACTGGGGAAACATGCAGCCCAAGGCTACAGTTTCCACGCTGGAAAACAAGATCTACCAGGGCGGCAGCACCGTCAACTTTGCCTGGAATTTCCAGTATCCCTTCCTCATCGACCACGCGGAGATCTCTATCATCAACGCCTCCGACAGTCTGCTGCTCTCGAACCCCGTGCCGCCCACCCAGTCCACCTTTTCCTGGCTGGTACCCGCGGGCGTGGCCGAAATGCAGGACTGCCGGTTCGTGGTGGACATCGTGGCGGTGGATGGCCTGCGCAGCAGATACATCTCTCCCTACCGCTTCTCGCTGCTGCCTTTGATGAATCTGGCCTACAACGAACCCGGCCTCAAAATGCGCTCCAATCCCTGGTTGAACACAGATCTCAGCTTCGATCAGGTCTTTGGCCCTTCCCTCGCCTATCAGCTGACCCCTGATGGCGAATGGGCCATGAGCATGGATTACGACTTCGGCACAGCCTACTGGGTTTTTAGCGATGACGTGAGTTTCTACAGCAACACCATGCCGCTCCAGAGTGGGACCTATTTCCTGGATCTGGCGCCCGGCTGGAACTTTTTGCCCAATCCCCATCTCTGCGCTTACGATCTGGAGGATCTCAGCTTCACCCTCTCCGGCCAATTGTACAGCTTCAGCGAAATGCTGGCCCAATCGCTGATCTCGCCCGCCGTCTTCGTTTGGCGCGGCACGGATTACGAAAAGGCAAGCTGGATCGAGCCCTGGGAGGCTTTTTTGATCTACTACAACGGCTCCGCGGACCTGGTGCCGCAGATCCGCTTCCAGCCTTTCTTCGACGGACCTCCGCTGCAGGCTCCGCCTCCTACTTTCAAGCTGCGGATGGAACTCTCGGGAGCCCATCCCGGCGGAATCGAACTCGGCCTGCATCCCTTGGCCTCGGACGCGGTGGATTTCCGTTTTGACCACCCCCGCCCGCTTTATCCTCCCATCCCGGATGGATCTGCTCTCTGGCTCTATCAAGCCCCCGCCGATTCCACCGCCGTTTCGCACCTGTGCAGCGAATACCGGCTTCCTTTCAGGGGACCGGAACAGGTTGAATATTTCAACATCCGTCTCCACGCGGGCACAGACGCGCCGCGGGAACTGAGTTTTGAGATGGAAGGCGCCGGCGACCAGTGGCAGATCTTGCTGATGCTGAACGACGTCCCGTACTACCTTGACGGCCAGGAAACGATCACCTGGCAGCCTCCGGCGGCGGGAACCTACGCTGGTTATATCCGTGTAAGCAACTACCAGGTGGCCCTTCAGGACCTGATCCAGAGCCCCATCTCCGCGCTCACGGCCTATCCCAATCCCTTCAACCCGGATGTGAGCATCGCTTTCAACCTCGCCCTCTCCAGCGAAGTGAGTGTGGACGTTTTCAACATCCGCGGCCAGAAGGTTTGTTCCCTCTTCCAGGATAAGCTTTCCGGAGGCAACCACAGCCTGCGCTGGGACGGACGTGACGAAAGCGGACGGAGTGTGGCCAGCGGGGTTTATTTCGCCAGGGTGAGAACGAAAAACGAAACCAAAACCATCAAGATGATGCTGATCAAATAAGGCTCAAGTTCAAATAGAGTGGGTCAGTCATCCCAGCGTCGGGGTCCTCGACAGACAACTTGTTGGCTGTTGGGGTGGTCAAGGCTGGGATCCAGGTCTTTTGACGGAGTTTTTTTAACACAGAGATGGGGAGAAACAGAGGCACAGAGAGGGTTTGGCTTGGTGGCGTGGTGGCGGATGTAGCGCAGCATTCCAATGCTGCGTACCGGCATCCCGCATGATTGGTATCATGCGCCACGTGGTACTAACTTGGCTG
>CAZVXH010000067.1:0-14434 GCA_964631015.1 uncultured Candidatus Cloacimonadota bacterium
AGGTTGTCGAAACTCTGGCGGTCCACCATGCCCATCCAGTTCATTTCCCAGGAGTCGGGCAGGGCGTTGCTGTTGTCGTCGTTCATCCAGACCTTGCGGGAGGAGGAACCGGAGGAACCGTGGGCGCTCCAGCTGAGGAGGCCATAGCTGTTGGTGCTAAGCTCGGCTTTGAGGAGATCATAGTCCAGGTTCAGATCAGAGGCATAGGAGGGCACATAGCCCGTCTGTTCGTACATGGTCACGCAGTCGTAGTCGCTGAGGATGGTCTGGCGGGCGATCTCCATGAAGGTGGCGCCGTCGGTGGGCAGGTAGATGGGTTCGGGTTCACCGCCGTAATTCAGCCAGGCCGCGGGGAGCAGGGCCTTTTTCTTCCAGGGGGCATTGCTCTGTTCGAAAGCCACGGTGCGGGTGGCAATCTGGGAAACGAGAGCCGCGCTGTTCGTGGAAATGCGTCCCACAAAGACTTCCGGGGTGTAGTCGCAGAGGAAATCCTGGATCCCGTCGCCGGAGGAGTATTCGCCCAGGCGGCCGTCGCTGTCGGAGTCGACGATGCTGCTGAGATCGCTGTAATAGAAGTCCGAGGCCACGGTTTCATAGCCGTCCGGTTCGGGGGTAAGAAACATCACCGGCACGGTGTCGTAATCACCCACCAACAGCAGATAAGCAAAGGGATTGGAGTTGTACTGGGCGATCAGGTGGTTGCGCAGTTTTTCGCCGGCGGTGGCGCCGGGACTGGAGGTGAGGATGGTGTTGATATCGGCGAAAGCGGTGATCAGGCCCTGACCCTGGCGGTATGTTTCCAGCGGGGCTACGGCGGTGTAAAGATCCGGCGTGGAGACGATCAGATAGTCGTAGTTTTTGGCGCTGGAGGGCCGGTAATATTTGGCCAGATCCTGGGGATTGGCGAAGAAATCGCTGGGGACAAATCCTTTGTTCGCAAGCTCTTGCCAAACCGAAGGCAGCGCCTTGACGGAGGTTTCCGCGGGCTGATCCCAGCTCAGGGCGAGCTGCAGCCGCTGCCAGACCTGCCACTCCGCTCCGCTGTGGATGGCGGGAAGCACGGAAAAGCTGGCATAGGCCACATCTCCCCAATGGCTGAGGCCCCGGAAGACAACTTGGGCGGATCCGGGCTGGGTGACAGGGGCCCAGAGGACGCGCTCTCCGTCGGTGAAAGGCGGATTGAGCAGCGGGGCCGGCGCGGGAATGGTGGTAAAGCCTGAAAACTGATGACTGAAAGTGACATTGGCGGCCTGCGGGGGCAGGACGACATTCACGGTCTTGACCGGCAGCCGCGGGTAGCCGGGAGCGGTGAGGGCGCCCCAACCGGCTGGGAGTTCGGCGGCGGCGGGATCCAGGGTGGCCAGATCAAGCGAGAGAGTAAGTTCCGCGGCCGCGAGCAACAGCGGCAGGCAGAGCAGCAGGGCCAGGGTAAGCAGTTTATTCACCGGGATCCTCCTGGGGCGGTTTATCCTTGCGGTAGTGAGGTTTGTTCGGTTTCACGGCCTTGGTGATGGCGCGGCGGAAGCGCTTCTTTTTGTCCTTGTTCATCTTTTCCGTGGCATACTGGATCACGAGGCGGGGCGCGGTTTCCTTGTTCGCGAAGAGGAAATCCTCCACTTCGCGGGGATGGACCTTCCAAAGTTCGCGCAGGAACCAGCCAACGCCCTGTTGGACTGGCCGGGTGAGATCCTGCATCAGGGGATGGATGAACTCCAGCAGCTGTTCCACCGGGCGGTGGCTGCGCAGGAAAAGCAGGGTCACGGCGGCCACGCGGCGGGTCCACTTACTGGCTGAAAAGCGCCAGGGTTCAAAGTCGGGGAGGTCGACCACATTCAGTTCCAGCAGCACGGGAGTGAGTTTGGTGGCGATGACGTCCGCATGAGCCCAGTTATCCACCACCTCGTCCAAAGCGCGTTTGAGCTGGTCGAAGACGCCACGGTCGAGGCGGGGCCGGTGTTTTTTCAGCAGCATCAGGGCGAGGGAGCCGAATTCGTATTTGCCGGTGGCGAAGAAGTGGTAGGCAAGTTCCGCCAGTTCGGCCACGCTGGGGTCAAAGCGGTCCAGCAGTTCGTCCCTGAGCTCGCGGAGCTGTTCCTCTTCAATTCCGAAGGCGTCGTAGCCTTCGGTGAAATAGCGGGCGTTTTTGTTCACCAGGGCGGGATTCTCGTGGGCGAAGAAATAGGCTTCGCAAAAGCTGAAGATCTCCTGCTGACGGGGATCGAGCTCGGTTTTTGCCGTCAATAATGTCATGGCTTACCTCTATAGATCTGGGTCCGCCGGGCTGAAGGCGCTCCGGCAGCGCGAGCGAATGCGTTATTCAGGCTTGGCGGGAGCGTCCGGGCCGGGCGGGCGGGAGCGTTCGTAGCCCCTGCCTTTGCCGGTAACGAGCACGTGCCAGCGGTTGAACATCTGGCGGAAACGCCAAAGCATCGTTTTGGTCGGATTCAACTGGGCCAGCATCTTGTCCAGGAACACTTCCCAGTTCGTGGTCTCGTGGCTGCGGAAGAATCCGGCGGCTTCCATGACGTCAAGCATGTAGGCCTTCATTTTGTCAAGTTCATTTCCGCTCACTGCCCTGATCCCGGCACTTTTGCCTCCCCCGCGGCTGAGTTCCCAGAGGGCGATGGTTACAGCCTGGGCGAGGTTGATGGAGGGGAAGGCCGGGTTGGCCGGAATGTGGCAGCGGAGGTTACAGAGCGCGGCTTCAGCGTCCGTGAGACCAAAAGTTTCGCGGCCGAAGACGAGACCGATCTCCAACTGGGGGATCTTGCCGCAATATTCGGCCATTTGGGGTGGGTCGAGGTCCGCGGGCTTGAGCTTGCCGAGGCGGCGCGAAAAAGCGATCACGCGGTCCAGATCAGCGATGGCCTCGGCCAAAGTGGGAAAGACCAAAGCCTCTTCCAGTAGGTGTTCGGAATGCATGGCCAGGTAAAAATCGTTTTTGCTGGGCACGGCGCCCACTATCCGCAGTCCCGAGAAGCCAAAATTGTGCATGATCCGGGCCACAGCGCCCACATTTCCCTCATAGAGCGGCTCCACCAGGATGACGTGGATCATAGGTCCTTGATGAGTTTGCCCAGTTTATGGCCCAGCTGAACAACGGCGGGATCGGAATCGGATTTCCAGCCCTGCGCCACGCGCTGGGAGATGCTCACGAATTCCTGGGCTTTGTCGCGCATGTTCTTTTGGGAAAAGATGCTGGTGAGTTTTTTGAGGGTGGACCAGATGGTGCGGGCGCGCTTGTCGTCACCCTCCAGCAGCCAGCGGCGGATGCTGGCATAGGTTTGCAGCGGACGCTGGCGGCCCACCTGGACCAGGATGTGGCTGATCTTCTTCTGCACATCCTCATCCTCGTCGTCCAGCAGGCGGCCGATGAAAGTGAGTACGTACTGAGGGCTGCGCGAGGCGATGTTTTCCATGCCGTGGAGCGACATCTCGCGCTTTTTTGGGTTTGCGGAGGCGGACCAGCGGGGCATGTATTCCTGCATCACCTCGGGGGCTTTTTTCCACATCTCGAAGCAGATGGTCTCGCTTTCCCAAGGCACCGTTTCGCAGGTTTTGTCCAGGGTTTGGGCGATGATGGCGGGTTCGGACTGGTGCCGGTAATAGAAGTAGAAGAGGGCGGTGGCGCGGATGCCGTAGAGATTGTGGGCCAGCATGTCGCCGCAGATGCGGTCCAGCTTTCCCTTGCCTTCATACACGGCCAGGCGCTTGCCCAGCTCTTCGCGCACGAAGTAGTTTTGAGTGTTGGCCAGTTCGAAGATCTGACGCTCCGCGATGCCGTTGTTGCCCTTGTCCAGATTCTTGAAAATCTTTTCCACATGAGCGTCCATGAGTTTATATTCGTCCAGGTTCAGACGTCCCATTGCTTTGATCATAATGATATGCTCCAAAATCCCGGTGGGGGATGATATGTTTCTGAGGTGTAAAAAGTGTTACAATATGCCTGCGTTCCGGATGAGGAATTTGGGAATTGGCCGGATGGGTTTGGGATTATGGATTCAAGTTTTGGGATGAGTTCCTTTCTGTCAAGCTATTTGTCCGCCGGGGGGTCGAATATGTCCTGGGCGCGTACTTTGCGGCTGGTCACGAAATGCAGCTTGGCCACTTCGGCGAGCCGGTTCCAGCCAAATTTATCGGCGAAGGCCTTGGCGGGTGGCAGCACGTTTTTGCCGCTGCCGAGGGGAAAGGTCATCTTGTAGTGCCGGTCCATGGCCTGCCGGCTCTGCAAAAACTGATAGCGGGCGATCACGGAAGCGGCGGCCACCGCTGGATCGGATTCGCCTTTGGTACGTTCCTCCACGGGTACGGCAACTTCTTTGGCCAGCAAATATTGGCGCACCAGCTTGCGCGGGCTGAACTGGTCCACCAATACGCCCCGCACCAGTGGGACCCGGCCCAGCAGTTCCAGGATGGCGGTGCCGTGCTGCCAGGCCAGAAGGTCGTTGAGGTTGTTCCCCCGGCTCTGCATGTCGGCCATGATCTCGTTGTAGCGCAGGGGCTTGATCACGATGCAGGCGATGCGGTCATTGTAACGCTCGTAAAGGTTGTGGGCGATGCTTTTGACCTGGAGGTCGGAGAGTTTTTTGGAATCCAGCACGCCCAGGGAGCGGATGTGGTCAACATTCTCGGCGTCCAGGGCGAAAGCCGCCACCACCAGAGCCCCGAAATAATCGCCCTTGCCGCATTCGTCGGAACCGATCCAGCGCTCCCAGGTATGAAAATCGCCCACCGGCGCCACCGTTTTCGCGCCCAGGATCTGCTCCAGATCCGTTTTCAAACGGTTTGCCTGGCCGGACAGGACCTGGCTGACCCCCTTTTTCAAAGAGTAATATATATTGAGGGTGGCGGTTTGGGACTCGCGCTCCAGCCGCAGCTGCAGTCCGTAGGGGATCTCCCGCTGGCTGGCAACGCCGATCCCGTGCCGGGCAAGATCCGGCAGCAGCTGCGCGAGGGCGGATTCGATGTGCTTATCCATGTGAGTTCCGTGAAGTCATTTACGGTCAGGATTCCCGGCGGGGACTATCTGTCAAACGGAAAAAATAATTTGTGCTTGACAGAAATCAGCTTATCTTAGTTTTAGCACTCAGTCGCTGAGACTGCTAAATTAGAATTTCAAGATTACACCATATGGAGGTATGACAACAATGGCAAAACAAATGCTGTACTCACACGAAGCCCGTACATCACTAAAAAAGGGCGTTGACCAGCTTGCCGATGCCGTGAAGGTGACCCTTGGTCCCCGCGGCAGAAACGTGGTATTGGACAAGAAATACGGTTCCCCCACCATCACCAACGACGGTGTTACCATCGCCAAGGAAATCGAGCTTGAGGGCGAATTTGAGAACATGGGCGCCCAGCTCTGCAAAGAAGTGGCTGAGAAGACCCACGACGTTGCCGGCGACGGCACCACCACCGCCACTCTGCTGGCCCAGGCCATCATCGAAGAAGGCCTGAAACACGTGACCGCCGGAGTGAATCCGATGTATCTGAAACGCGGTCTGGAAAAGGCCACCAAGGTTGTGGTAGATCAGATCCACGCTTATTCCAAAGAGATCAAGAGCAATGAAGAGATCGCCCAGATCGCCGCTATCTCGGCCAACAACGACACCGAGATCGGCAAATTGATCGCCGAGGCCATGGCATCCGTGGGCAAAGAAGGCATCATCAACATCGAAGAAGCCAAATCCATCGACACCGGACTGGAAAAGGTGGAAGGCATGCAATTCGACCGCGGTTACCTTTCCCCCTACTTTGTAACCAACGCCGACAAGATGATCTCCGAGCTCGAGGATCCCTTCATCCTCATCCACGACAAGAAGATAAGCGTACTCAAAGACTTGCTGCCCATCCTGCAGGAAGTTTCCCAGCAGGGTCACCCCCTGTTGATCATCGCCGAAGACATTGAAGGCGAAGCCCTGGCCACCCTCGTGGTCAACAAACTCCGCGGCGTGCTGAACATCGTGGCCGTGAAGGCCCCCGGTTTCGGCGACCGCCGCAAAGCCATGCTGGAAGACATCGCCGTGCTCACCGGCGCCACCGTGATCTCCGAGGAAATGGGACGCCGTCTCGACAGCGCCACCATGACCGATCTTGGCCGCGCCAAGAAGATCATCGTGGAAAAAGAGAACACCACCATCCGCGAAGGCGCCGGCAGCGAAGAAGCTGTGGCCGCCCGCGTTAAACAGATCAAGGCCCAGATCGAGGAAACCACCTCCGATTACGACAAGGAAAAGCTTCAGGAACGCCTGGCCAAGCTTTCCAGCGGCGTGGCCGTGATCCGTATCGGTGCCGCCACCGAAACCGAAATGAAAGAAAAGAAAGCCCGCGTGGACGACGCTTTGCACGCCACCCGCGCCGCGGTTGAAGAGGGCATCGTGCCCGGCGGCGGGGTTACCCTGATCCAGGCTGCCAAAGCCCTCAAAGATATGAAAGACCTTTCCCACGAGGAAACCATGGCCGCGCAGATCATGATGAAAGCCCTGGAACGCCCCGCCTACCAGATCGCCGCCAATGCCGGCGAGGAAGGCGCTGTGATCGTGGAAAAACTGAAAGGTTACACCGATGTCAACATGGGCTACAACGCCGCCAACGGGAAGTTCGAAGACCTGCTCAAAGCCGGTATCATCGATCCCGCCAAGGTTGTGCGCTCCGCCGTGCAGAACGCCGCCTCCATCGCGGCCCTGCTGCTGACCACCGAGTGCATCATCACCGACATCAAGGAACCCGAAGCACCCGCTCCGATGCCGAATCCCGGCATGGGCGGAATGTACTAAACATCTCCGATACCATCCATATAAGGCCTCTCCCAAACCGGGGGAGGCTTTTTTTGGCTCCTTCATATCGAGGGGGGAAATGATCCCGTGTGTCATTCCGGGGGTGGCGCTTCAGCGCCGGGGCCCCGGAATCCAGGCGCAAAGAGACCAAAAACCCCTGCGGGCGAAAGAATGGACGGCATTACCTCTGTCGCCCGCCAAGAGCTTCCATATCGGTTTGGGACCGTTTACGAGGGGTGCCGTTCGCTACGCTAACTCCACACCCTCGCTATCGTTCTGCCGCCCTCCGGGCTGCAGGCCATATCTGAAGATGTTCTGACTGGCTCCTGTTTCCCCTCTGAAAGCACTACCTATCATCCCACTCCTGCTCCCCGCACAATCGCCGCGTCTGCTGCGGAGATCTGGCGGGAGGCGATCATGAAGTGGACAAGAGGGGCTTCAGGACTGGCAAACAGCTTATTTGGCGTTCTTTAACGGTTGGCAGGCAGGGCAGAAATAGCAGGTCCCGCCCAGGTACTGGATCTTTTGAACGGTGTTTCCGCAGAGGGGACAGGGGTTTCCAGCAGCCTTGCTGTCCATGCTCCGAACGAATTTTCCTGACTCACCGAACAGGTCAGTCTCGTCGTTACGTCCGCCTTGGGCGATGATCTCGCGCACCGTTTCCACTGTCTGGGTGTGGAGGCGGTCCACATCTGCGGCGCTCAACCCAGCGAGGTTCTGCCTCGGATGCAATCCCGCCCGGAACATGATGTCCTGCGCCACTGAATTGCCCAGTCCGGGGATGGTCTGTTCCTGGGTGAGCAGGCTTTTTACACTGCGCTTGCCCTCAGCGGCAAGTTCTGCCACCAGGCCGGTGAAATACTCCCGGGTGAACTCCGCGTCCAAAGGCGTGGGCGCCTGGTCCCGGATGTACTTGCCCTGCAGTTCCTTCCCTTTCTCAAATAGCTCGATCCCGCCCCACATCTGCACCGTGAGGGTGAGGGCGCCACCATCGGTAAAACTTAGCAGCAGATGGTATGTTTTGGGGAGTTTGGCCCCGGGCTGATGCCAGAGCAGTTTACCCCCGGTCTCGCCCAACACCAGGCAATAACCGGGATCGAGGTAGATGAGCAGCCATCTCCCTTTCACGAGACTGGCCCCGATCACCTTGCCCAGCACAAGTTGCGAGAATTCCTCAGGACCGCGGTTGTGCCAGACGAATTTATGCGGACTGTTGCCCAGATTGCCGGAGGCGATCTGTTTCCCCTTCAAATGGGCGTTGAACTGGTCTGCCAAAACCTTAACTTCGGAGATTTCGAACATCCCATCCTCCTGTTAGAGATCGTTTTATATCAATACTTGCTGATCTTTTTCAGGGCCGCTATCTGCCCCGCGGCGCGCAGCCCGAGCAGATAGATCCCGGCTGGCAGGGGCTTGCCGTCGTCATCACGCCCGTCCCACGTCAAGCTGTGTGTGCCGGGGCCGTAAGTTGCATTGGATAGATTGAATAGCTTTTGCCCCCGGAGGTTGTAAACGGATAGCTCGGCCCGGGCGGGGGTTTTGAGCTCGAAAATGATCTCAACGCTGCCGGCAAAGGGATTGGGATGGCAGGACAGATCTGGCTGTAGCGGGGGGATCAACTCATCTTTAGCTTGGGTGGTGGCAAAGACCCGCTCCCATTTGTCTCTGTCGTTCCAGACCCCATCAAACCAGCGTTGGTGGAGTCTTTCGATATCATTGCCGTGGACGTCCCGGAAGTAGAGGCCGCGGGTAACCGATACCCATACCCCGTCAAATTCCTGGTAGTGATTCTCGCTGAGCAGCCCGCTGGGGTCATAGCTGTACAGGCTGCGATACCAGTTTTGCCAACCGGTTGTGGTGCTGTAGCTTTGGCAGCAATCCTCGGTTCTCAACCCAGCGGCGTCGTAGTAGTAAAGATTCCGGATCTGATCCTGCCAGATGTAGCTTCCGTCCGGCTCCTGATACAGCGCTTGGGTCAGCAGTCCATCCAGGTCATAGCTGTAAAGGGTGCGGTGGTCAAAGACCCATTCCCAGTCTCCCGTGATATTGCGCTCAAACTGCTCGGTCAGTTGCCCGGCGGCGTTGTAGCTGTAAGTTATCAGATTGGTTTCGACCCCGCTGGCGTTATAGGTGTTTTCTGTGACCAAGAGGCCAGCCGGAGTGTAGGTATAATCAATCCAGTACCACACCACCCAGTTGTTGTTGTAAAAACTATAAACGGCCATCAGGGTCTTCCGGCCCGCGGCATCGTACTCATAGTATACCTTCTGGTTTTTTTGCCATTCATAGCCGTCAAAGTTCCGCAAGATCGTTTCCACCAGCCAACCCTCCGGATTGTAGAAATAGTCTTTCACGTTGACCAGCAGCCAGGCACCGTCGGTCCAGGTCTTCACAGTATACTGGAGCAGCCGGTTGAATTGGTCGTAGCTATATTCTTCGAGATCCGCCGGGTCCCAGGCGCCGGAAAATGAATAGTGGGTGCTCTGAGTCAGCTGCCAGGTCCGGTCCGCGTTCTGCTCTTCGTCCGGGCAGGGAATAAGTTTCTCAATTCCCCGCGCTTCGGGCAAGATGATGCCAGATAACGCCGTCCAAGAAACCCAAGCGGCCATAACGGCCAGCAGCAAAGTGGCTTTCATCCCATCCTCCCGTCAGAAATAGTTTTATGTCAATACTTGCTGATCTTTTTCAGGGCCGCTATCTGCCCCGCGGCGCGCAGCCCGAGCAGATAGATCCCGGCTGGCAGGGGCTTGCCGTCGTCATCACGCCCGTCCCACGTCAAGCTGTGTGTGCCTGGTCCGTAAGCAGCTTTGGATAGAAGGCGTAGCTTTTGCCCCCGGAGGTTGTAAACGGATAGCTCGGCCCGGGCGGGGGTTTTCAACTCGAAACTGATCTCCACGCTGCCCGCAAAGGGATTGGGACTGGCGTCAAGCTTGGTTTCAGGAGGCTTGGGCAGTTCCTCCGGGTTGGCATCCGTGGTGAGGGTATAGGCATAGATAGCGATGTTATCCTGCCCAAAGAGATAGAGATACTCATCGTCCCAGTCAATCTTGCTGGAACGTGAATATTGGGGCAGGAACAGGTCCTCTGTCTGAAATCCCGTGGGCGGAATCGCCGTGTCGTAGAAGCTAACGCCATTGTAACGGCCCACGCAGGCGTAGTCACGAAAGGCAAATCCAAAGATATCGCTGTCCACTTCAAAGGTTGATAACTCGTTGTGGAACATACAGGTGGGGCCAGTGAAATCACGGATGAACAGGTAATTCCCGGCATCCAGAATGGCCCCCGAGTCGGGCACAAATCCCTCCCTCACCACCGGCGCCTGGGGCGAATTTTGCTCAAAACCGGCAAAGGCATAGAGGTCATACCGTCCTGCCGGAGAGGAGGATACGCTGGCCTGATAGAGGATCCCGCCATTAAAAACCGGATACTGGAGAGCCACGAGGTAAGGATGGCTGAACAGCAGGCTGGCCTGGCCGCCGGAGATCTGGTATTTGGAGATGGACAAGCCATCCGCGCCCCGCCGGTAGAAGCACTCTGGCTCCCGGGGATTGAAAAACAGATCGGTGTTCAGGGTGTAGGGTTGGGAATAGATCAGCAGCGGGTTTTGGAGGTCGCTGAGGTCGTAGATGGCCTCGGTTGTCAGGGTATTGAAGCTTCCCACGGGCGTCATCAAGGCCCGCAGATAGTTGCCGTTCACCTGCGCGTAGACAGAGCGTTCGGGAAAAAGAGTGAAGGCCAGGCTTGGGTTTTGGGGCTGGGAGACGTCAAAGCAGGCGATGCCGCGGTTATGGATCGGCTGCAGGATATAGCTGCCGTATTTGGAGCCATGGCCGTTGTACAGGGGCAGGTCGTAACATTCGGCGGCAAAAACCACCGTGCCGGAGTCCGTTACCTGCAGGCAGAGGCAGCCATAAGTAGAGCCACAGTGAAACAAAAAGCCGCCACAGGCCAGCAGCCGTTCCATGGCGGGATAGGTTTCCAGACCGGGAGGGTAGGGGTCGTTGGAGACCAGAAGGGGTTGGCTTGGGTTGGAGATATCGTAAACAAACACCCAGGAGGTGTCGCCTTCGTAGTTTCCAAACACCAGGTAACCGTTGCAGATCACCCCGTTGGAATCGTAGCTGCCTTCGATGAACGACAGCTGCTGCCAGTTCAGAATATCCGTGATCTGCCAGATATACATCCCGGAGCCGCATTGGCTGCCGACCAGGGAGGGACCGAGATCGGCAAAACGGGCAAATGTGTTCACAGGGTAGTGGGGTAGGGTTACGGTCCCCAGGGCGGTCAAACCAGAGGCCGGGTCCACACTGAAGAGGTGAAAAGGCACGGAATTGTAGGGCCGGGTGATCACTTTGCCGTCAGCGATCGCGGAAAAATAGTAATGCCCCGGATAGCTGTGAGTAAGGCTGAACGATTGCGGATCGATGCAGACCAGGTCCTGCCTGTAGCCGCCGCTTTGAGAGGCGGCCAGCAAAACGCCGTTGACCACGGCCA
The DNA here is from genome assembly GCA_964631015.1 of uncultured Candidatus Cloacimonadota bacterium. GTDB lineage: Bacteria > Cloacimonadota > Cloacimonadia > Cloacimonadales > Cloacimonadaceae > Syntrophosphaera. Next base: position 11,271 of record CAZVXH010000067.1, read on the forward strand.
AATCCCAGTAGCGGAAGTTTTCGCTTCCTGCGGTCATGCTTCCCGCGGGCTGAGGATGGTAGGGATCAGAGATGTCGATCCGGAAAAGCACTCCCGTATCAGGTCCCACTGTATCGGAACTGCCGAAGAACACAGACAGGAACAGATAATTCTGCCAGGCCACGATCTCATGCGTCATGCCCGGCACGCCGTAATTGGCGATCTCCGTGAACATGTTCGCCGTGCTGTCCCAGATACAGACCTGAAACCCGTAACTGTTTGGTAAATATACGTATGGATAATGGATCACGGGCTGACGGGCGTAGCTCATGTCGTGTGTGGTGTAGGCGAAACGGGAAATCTCCCGCAGCTGCAGTTCCGTCTTCTGAGCCTCAACCTGGATGATCCACAACAGCAGCAGAAGCAACAGGCCCAGGCTTGGTAATGTGCGGGGTATTACTCTGATCTTCATGATTTACGGCAGGTAGTGAAAATGACTGGCAACCTGCTCAATCCTCGATCAGCACATCGCCATAGGCATAATGCCCATCCTGAAACCAGACGAAAACGCGGTAGAGGCCGGGCTCGAGGTTGTGCACATCCAGATAGTGAAGGTGTTCTCCCGCTCCCAGCACATCTGTTTTGCGCACCGCGTGCTGGCTGTCGACCAGCAGCACGGTCGCGGCGCCTTCGAATTTCACGTCCAAGGGCAGGTAAAAGTAGTTCCGGCAGGGGTTGGGATAAGCCGGCGCGATCCTGTTTTCGGCCGGAGGCGTGAGAATTGACCAGGGACCGTGGAGCGTGGAGTCTCCTCCGTCAAAGACCTTTTCCAGCCAGTAATAATAGATTTGCCCGGCGGACACGTTCACGTCGGTATAGCTGTAATTGTGTGCCTCGCTGGTGTTGGTGGCGGGGATAAGTTCCGGATTGATCACTTGGGCGTTGGCAATTACGTGCGTATCAGAGCGGTGGAGCTGGAACCCCAGCGTATTCGTTTCCGACCAGGTTGTCCAGCGTGCCAGAGGGTGCCCCAATGCATCAAGGGTAACTGTGAAGGGGTCCCAGGGAGGGGGTACGTAAACCGGAAAGCCCTGGAAAACATAGCTGTAGGTATTGGTGTCCGGGGCGAAGCTGAGCTCCGGCTCGATAGGGAACTCATAATCCGGATGCGACACCGTAAAACTGTCTTCCAGTGCCGGATTGTAGGTGCCCTGATAGCTGAAGCTGTGCGGCGTGGACCAGCTGGTGTCAATGCCGTTGAAAAGGATGGCGGCGTTTATTTCATAAGAGCCGTTATACTCACAAACCGCCCGGACCAGGATGTGGTATTCGTCCCTGCCCCCGCCAGCCGTTCCGGCCATTTGGGGCAAAGCACCCAGTTTGGAAGGATCGGAGGCGAAGATCTGCCAGTCGTTGGCATCGCCATCTTCGCCGTAAACCACCGTGCCCAGGGAAGTTCCGCTGGCGTCGGTCTGTGTGTAATCGGCAAAATGGCCAACATAAACGGGAAAATCCTGGCCAGCAATTTCGATCCAACCTAAGGGCGGATCTTCCGGGCAGATGAGGTCGCAACCCGCGAGCAGCGCGAGCAGGACCAGGATCAGCGGACAGGCGATTCTCTTCATCTAAACTCCCAAATCAACAGATATTTACCGCCTGAATTCCTGTCAAGGAAGAAAACGCTCTTAAGAGGCCTGATGATGTTTTCAGCCCGATTTACAGGGCACAAAACGCCGCCCCGAGGCCAGTTTCGGGGCGGCAGATCTTTGCGCACAACGTTTAGGTGATGAGCACTTCCCCGTTCCGATGATCCAGTTTCATCCGCTCACCGGCCTGTCCGCTCAGCACGGCCCTGGCCATGACGTCCTCCAGATCCTTCTGGATCAGGCGTTTGAGGGGCCGGGCGCCGAACTGGGGATCGTAGCCGGCGCTGGCGATGTGATCCACCAGGGCCTCGGTCCAGCTGAGTTCGATGCCTTTTTCCCGTACCCGGGCGGCCAACTGGCCCAGCTGGATCTTCACGATCTCGCGGATGTTGTCCCGGCTGAGGCGGTGGAAGATGATGATGTCATCCAGGCGGTTCAGGAATTCCGGCCGGAAATACTGCTTGAGGGTGGCCAGCAACTGGGGCCGGATGGCTTCCAGGTCGTCGCACTCATAGATCTCCTGCGAGCCGATGTTCGAGGTCATGATGATCACGCTGTGGCGGAAATCCACGGTGCGGCCTTTGCCGTCGGTGAGCCGGCCGTCGTCCAGGATCTGCAGCAGGAGGTTGAACACGTCGGGATGCGCTTTTTCGATCTCGTCGAAGAGGATAACGCTGTAAGGACGGCGCCGCACGCCTTCGGTGAGGTAACCTCCTTCATCGTAACCCACATAGCCGGGCGGCGCGCCGATCAGCCGGGCCACCGAATGTTTTTCCATGAATTCGCTCATGTCCAGGCGCAGCATGGCTTTTTCGGTGTCGAAAAGATAGGCGGCCAGGGTCTTGGCCAGTTCCGTCTTCCCCACTCCGGTGGGGCCCAGAAAGATGAAGGAGCCGATGGGCCGGTTGCTGTCGCCCAGACCGCTGCGGGAACGGCGGATGGCGTTGGCCAAAGCGGTGATGCCCTCTTTCTGGCCGATCACGCGCCGGGCGAGGATCTCCTCCAGCCCCAGCAACTTGCTCATCTCGCTCTGCACCAGTTTGCTCACCGGGATGTTGGTCCATTTGGAAACCACCTCCGCGATCAGTTCCTCATCAACCTTTTCTTTGACAAGAGGATCTTTTTCGCCCGCGACTTCCTGTGCCTGGCTAAGTTCCGCCAGCTCTTTTTCCTTTTCCTTGATGCTGCCGTAACGCAGTTTGGAAACGGTTTCCAGGTCGCCATCGCGTTCGGCCTTTTCGGCCTGGCCCTTCAGGGCGTCGATCTCCGCGCGCAGTTCCCGGCTGCGTTCAAAGCCCTTCTTTTCATTTTCCCAGCGCAGGCGCAGGGCGTTGCGTTCCTCGCTCAACTGGGCGATCTCGGCAGCCACCTTCTCCAGCCGCTGTTTTGACAATGGATCCTCTTCCTTGGCCAAAGAGAGGCGTTCGATCTCCAGCTGGCGCAGCTTGCGTTCGCTCTCGTCGAGCTCGACGGGCATGCTGTCGATCTCCATGCGCAGTTTGGCGCAGGCCTCGTCGATGAGGTCGATGGCCTTGTCCG
>CAZVXH010000068.1:0-13864 GCA_964631015.1 uncultured Candidatus Cloacimonadota bacterium
AACGTCTGCCTGTCACGCAGAAGGCCGCGAGTTCGAGTCTCGTCGCTCCCGCCATAATACTCGGATGCCGGAAACGGCATCCTTTTTTTTTGAGGGAAGCGGACTTCCCCAACCATGGGAGAACACAAGCATTGACCCACATGAACGAACGCGAGTGCATGTTTTACCAAACGCTGGAAGATCAGGCGGTACGCTGTCTGCTCTGCCCGCATTGCTGCGCGCTGGAGGAGGGGGAGAGCGGTCTCTGCCGGGGCCGCAAAAACATCGGCGGCAGGCTGATCGCGGTCAATTACGCCCAAAGCGTGGGCAGCGCGCGTGATCCCATCGAAAAGAAACCCCTGTACCATTTCCGTCCCGGAACTGGCATCATCTCCCTGGGTGCCAACTCCTGCAACCTGAGCTGTTTTTTCTGCCAGAATTACACCAGCAGCCAGCAGGAATGCCCCACCCGGAGGATCGCGCCGGAGGAACTGCGCGAGTTGGTGCTGCGGGAAAGTGGGGAAGAGGCTCCGCAGGTGGCTTTCACCTACACCGAACCGCTCACCTGGTACGAATACATTTACGATTTCGCGCTGCTCGCGCCGGAGGTGGACATCGTGCTGGTTACCAACGGCTTTATCAATCCGGAGCCGCTGTATCTGCTGCTGCCGTATGTCAAAGCGATGAATATCGACCTCAAATCGATCCGTCCGGAATTTTACCAACAGCACTGCGGGGCCGCGCTGGAACCCGTGAAAAAGACCATCGCGCGGACGTTTGAGGCAGGTGTGCATCTGGAACTGACCAATCTGCTCATTCCCGGGCTGAACGATTCCGATGCCGAAATCCAGGAATTGGCGGAGTTCGTGGCCGCGCTGGACAAGAACATTCCCCTGCACTTTTCCGCCTACCATCAGGCCTACCGGTCGTTCATCCAATCCACTCCTGAAAGCACCGTCCTGCAGGCTTGCCGGATCGCCTCACGCCAGCTTAACAATGTTTACGCGGGCAACATCAGGTCCGCGGAATTCCACTCCACCCTCTGTCCGAACTGCGCTTCGGAAGTGATTTCCGCGCGCAGGCAAGCACTGGCTTTGAGCGCGGACGCACGCTGCTCCCACTGTTCTGAGCGGATCCGGGGAGTGTTTTGATGTTCCGCCGGCTGCGCGAACACTTGAGCCTGGCCGATTTCCTGCTGATCCTGGCCGTGATCGCGGCCATCGTTGCCAGTTCCGTTACTCTCCTCAACAAGGACGAGGAGCGCTTTGTGCACATTTACAAGGACAACCTGGCCGTGGGCGTGTATCCGCTTAACAAGGACCGTGTGATCCGCCTCGACGCGCACAACACGGTGGAGATCATGGACGGCAAAGTGCGGATGCTCGAGGCCGACTGCCCCGACCAGCGTTGCCTGAAACAGGGCGCCGGCGATGTGTTGCCGATCGTTTGTTTGCCGAACCGGGTGGTGGTGGAGATCCGCTCCCGGGGGGCCGAGCGCGGCCTGATCGTCCAATGAGGCCATACTGATGCTTAGTTTTGCCATCTACGTTTCCGACCACGGTTTCGGCCACGCCACCCGCATGGCCGCTCTGGCGGAGGAGTTCATCCGCTTCGGCATCTTCGTGCATGTCCGCAGCGCCCGGCCGGACTTCCTCTGGCGCGACCTGGACCCCAATTACAGCGAGATCCATCACCACGCCTGCGATGTGGGAGTGAAGCACGGAACGAACCTCAGCGCCGATCTGGAGGCCACCCGCACAGCCTTGTTAACCTTGATGGGGCAGAGGCTGGAGATCGTGGAGCGGGAGGTGGAGTTTCTGAGGCGGGAAAAAATCGACCTCATCATCGCCGACATCCCCTGGCTGGTTGTGGAAGCGGGAACTTACGCGGGCGTGCCGGTGTTCGCCATTTCCAATTTCGACTGGCTGTTCATCTATGAACGGCTGTTTCGCCACGACGCGGAGCTGCGGCCAGTTCTGAACACCATCTTTGGCCTGTATCAGCGGGTGGACCGCGCGTTCCGGCTGCCGCTGAGTTCGCCCCACAGCATGGGCAGTTTCCGCAACATTGAAAAAACCGGGCTGCTGGCGGCCAGAAAGAAGGCCAAGCCTGATCTGATCAGTGATCTGGGCATAGACCCAGGCCAAGCGCTGCTGGTTTGTTCCTTCGGTGGGGCGGGGGAGATGGAACTCGATCTGAAGAAGCTTTGCGCGGCCTTTGAAGGAACCGTGGCATCGGCGGCCGAGGTGGAAGGTATTCCAAATCATGTCCGGGTGTCCAGAAACGCCGATTTCTCCGCTCTGATCTTCGCGGCGGACATCCTGCTCACCAAACCCGGTTACGGCAGCTTCGCGGAGGCGATCTCGAGCGGCAAACACCTCATCTACTGTCCCCGCGCGAACTACCCCGAGGAGGAGATCCTGATCCGGGGCATCGCCAGGTATTCCGCCAAAACTGAGCTGCCAGGCTTGAAGCTGGCGAAGGCTGAGTGGAAACGGGTCTTTCGGTCCATCGCGGCTGAACCAAAGCCAGTAAAAAAAGTTCCCAACGCCAACTCCGCCGTGGCCGCGCTGCTCATCCAGCGCTACTTTGAACTGCGGCATGGAGGCAGGAATCTGCTCTCGGTGTTCGATGTGGGATCCAACAACCTCAATTACGCGCTCTGCGAAGTCCGAAACCCGCTGCCCATCCATACCGCGCAGATCCGGACCGGTCTGGGCGGCAAGTTCCTCGAGCGAGCGGACGGGCGGGTAAGCGTGGCGGCAAAGCAACTAACCGGGTTCAAACACGCCGTGGCGGCTTTCATGCTCTGCGACCGGGGAATAGCCTCCCGCAAACAGGTGATCGCCACCGGCATCCACCGCCGCGGCGATTTCAGCGGAGACCTCGCCGGCTGGTTCCAAAACCGGTGGAAGGTTCCCTATAAAGTTTTGAGCGGGATGGAAGAAGCTGAACTGGTGGCCCTGGCGGCCAAAGAACTTGTTCCGGAAGGCAGGCAAGCTATTATCGTGGATATCGGCGGTTTCTCCACGGAGATCATCACGACCGGCGCGCTATCCAAACGCGCGGTCACAAGCCTGCCGCTGGGCTTGCTGACCTTGAACCAGGCCCGGCAAAAGGGCTTGACCGCCGAGACGCTGATCAGCGGGCAACTGGAAAAGGTTCCGGACCAAAAACCGGACCTGATGATCTGCGTGGGTTTGTCCGCGGTTTTTTTGGCCAAGATCATCAAACAGATCCCCAAATACCAGCCCGCGAAGATCCACGGCATCAGGATCACCAGGCAGGATTTGCTGCAGTTTCAGAAGCTGGCAGCCGAAGGCGACCCCAACGCACTGCTGCGCTGGTCCGTGGAAAAGCAGTCTCTGCCCTTCCTGAGCCTCAGCACCCGCTTTTATACGCTTCTGCTGGACAAATTCGGCGCCTCGGAATTTATTGTCTGTTACTATGGAATATCAAGCGGATACAATCTTTGGAAGAAACGCAAGCGCTGAAGGGATGAAGTTTTACATTGAAACCTACGGCTGCCAGATGAACGTCTCGGACAGCGAACTGGTAAGCTCCATCCTGCTCAACGCCGGTTGGGAGATCGCGTCTGAAATCGACGCGGCCGACCTCATCCTCTTCAATACCTGCTCGGTGCGCAAACATGCCGAGGACCGGGTGTTGGGGCGCATTTCCAATGAACGGCACCGTAAACAGCTGAAACCGGCGCTGAAGATCGCCGTACTCGGCTGCATGGCCCAAAGAATGGGGAAGAGGCTGCTGGAGAATGACATCGGCGTGGATTTCGTGGTGGGGGTGGACCAGTATCAGGATCTTCCCGCTCTGCTGGAGCAGGATCGGGGAGCGGATACGGAATTCGACTTCCAGCAGATCTATCCGGGTTTGCGCCCTCTACACGCGGACAAAACCTGCGCCTTTGTGACCATCATGCGCGGCTGCGACAATTTCTGCTCTTACTGCATCGTTCCCCACGTGCGGGGTCGGGAGCGCAGCGTGGACTTCGGCCAGATCCTCTCCGAAGTGCAAGTCTGCGGAGACAAGGGATTGAAAGACGTAACTTTACTGGGACAAAATGTCAATTCCTACCGCTGGGGCGATTACGATTTTCCCCGCCTGCTGCGTGAACTGAACCAAGTGGATTCCATTCACAGACTGCGTTTCATCACCTCGCATCCGAAAGATCTTTCCGACGAACTGATCGCGGTGATGGCCACCAGCGACAAAGTCTGCGAACATATCCATCTGCCCCTGCAAAGCGGCGACAACGAGGTTCTGAAGGCCATGAACCGCAAGTATTCCGTGGAAGACTATCTCCTGTTGGTGGAAAAGCTGAGAGCGGCAATCCCGAAGATATCCGTGACCACCGACCTCATAGCCGGTTTCCCCGGCGAAACTGAATCCGGATTCTTGCAGACCCTGAGGGTGATGAGCGCCATCAAATACGATCACGCTTTCTGCTTTAAATACAGCAAACGTGAAGGCACGTCGGCCTGCGGCCTGCCGAACCAAGTGCCAGAAGCTGAACGCCTGCGCCGGCTGCAACAGATGATCGAGCTCCAGCGCGAGATCACCCTAAGCAAATTCTCCGCCCAGGTAGGCAGAACCGTCGAGGTTTACGTGGAAAGCCTGAGCCGGAAATCCAAGCAACAGGTTTCCGGCAAAACCCGCGATTACAAGATCGCAGTCCTGAGCGGCGATGCCAACGACATCGGCAAACTGAAGACCGCCAAAGTGATAAAAGCAACGGCGGGGACCCTGATCTGCGCATGAGCAACCCGACCTCCAAGTTTGTTGATAAGACATGTTATGTAAACTTGCGTACGGAAGAGCCAAGTCCATGACGTTCAAGCTGCTATCCCCCACGCCCATGATAAGGAATGAACTATGAAAAGCATGACCGGCTACGGAGTCGCCAAGGCTCACGCCAACGATATCGATCTGGAATTTGAACTGAAATCCATCAACGGCAGATATCTCGATCTGCGTCTCTATCTGCCGCGGGAGATCAGTTTTTTTGAATACACCCTCAGGCAGCGCCTGGCTGGCTCCCTCAGCCGGGGCACGGTGGAAGTTCGGGCCAGCTTTACAGATCACCGGGAACCCCGCATCAGCCTCAACAGCACTAAACTGGAGAAATACCACGCCATTGTACAGCAGGCAGCCAAGGTGCTGGGAAAGCCGCAAGACGTAAGCCTGGAATTCCTGCTGAACGAACCCGGGATCATTGAGAGCGTAAACAACCTCGACGAGGACAGCGTACTTAACGAGATGCTGAACAAGACCTTGGACCAGGCCCTGCAGAACCTTGTAGGCTCGCTTTCCGCCGAAGCCGGGAGCATCCGCCAAGTTTTGCGGGCCTCCTGCGAGCGGATGCTGGAAGTGTTGGCCGTGATCGAAGTGGAGATCAAACCATACAAGGAAGAGCTGTTCGCGGGCATGAAAACCCGCACCGCCGAACTGCTGAACTCCTTTGGCAATGAAAATCTGGAGCAGCGACTCTTTCAGGAACTGGCCATCTACATCGACAAATACGACATCCACGAGGAACTGTCGCGCCTCCGCAGCCACATCTCCACCCTGATCGGCGCGTTGGATAAGGCCGAGGACAACGGCAAGACCCTGAATTTCATCCTGCAGGAGATGCAGCGGGAATCCAATACCCTGGGCTCGAAGTTTTCCACCGCCAAAACCTATCCCCACATCCTCATCCTGAAGGAAGAGGTGGAAAAATGCCGGGAGATAGTGCAGAATGTCGCCTGAGCCTTTGTTGACCTGGCGTTCCTGGCCTTTTGTGGAAAGGCCGAAGGCCTCCGCGCTGCTGCTGGCCTTCCTTATCTTTCTGGCCTGGTTTCTGTGGCATCTGGCCGTGGTGCAGTGGCAGCAGCCCTGGTTCTACTTTCTGGGAATGCTGTTGGTTTTGGGCAACCTTCTCCCCTACTTCATCCCCACCACCTACCAGCTTCATGAATACGAGATGGTTATCTACTATCTGTTCCTGAAGATCACCCGCCGCTACGCGGATTTCGGCTGTTTTTACAGCGACAAACGGGGCATCATGCTCAGCACTTTCAAGCTGCCCAGACGTCTAGACGTCTTCAGAGGGCAGTCGCTGCGCTTTTCCCAAACCGGGGCCGAAAAGGAGCAACTCATCGAGATCCTGACCCGCAAGATCGGCAAACAATATTAGAGGTACCACTTTGAAAAATATGAATATCAGCGAACGGGTTACCGACCTGTTCTCTCGCAACAACAATAATCCCTTGTCCTACAACGAACTGGTGGGCGAACTCCAGCTCAGTAAAAAAGATAAATCCCTGCTGTCGGAGACCTTGCAGGCAATGATGACCGAGGGCACACTGGTCAAAAAGAGCCGCAAGTTCGCCTTGATCATCAAGAAACCCGTCACCGCCGCTCCCGCCCCGGAACCCCTCAATCCCAAGCTGTTGGAAGGCGTTTTCGACGCCACCCCACTGGCCAAAAACCTTTCCTTCGCTTTTGTGCGCACGGAAAAGGGGGATTTCTTCATCAGCGCCGAAGATACGCTCAACGCCTATCACGGCGACGTGGTGAACATCGAGCCGATCTTTCGCAAGGGCAAGGCTGACCGAGCCTTCATCCGCAAGATCGTGAAGCGGGCCAACGAGATCCTGGCCGGCGACATCCGCTCCAGTGGCCAGCGCCTGATCTTCATCAGCAGCAATCTCAAGATCCACAACTGGTTTGAGGTGAACGACCCCGGTGCCGCCAAGGAAGGCGAAAAGGTGGTGCTGCAGGTAAGCAACTGGGGCAACCCCGTGCTGGGCAAACTGCCCGTGGGCAATGTGATCGAGATCCTCGGCACCTCCGGCGATCCGCAGGTGGAACTGATGGCCGTGATACGCCAATACCAGCTGCCACTGGAGTTTTCGGAAGAAGTGCTGGCCGAAGCGCAGCAGATCCCGCTGGAGATCACTGCCGCCGAATACCGCAAACGGCTCGATCTGCGCGAACTCTTCACCTTCACCATCGACCCCGCCTCCGCCAAGGACTTCGACGACGCTATCTCGCTGGAAACCACATCCCGGGGTTGGCGCCTCCACGTGCACATCGCGGACGTGGCCCACTATGTGATGCCCGGCGGCGCTATCTTTGCCGAAGCGGCAGCCCGTGGCAACAGCTTTTACTTTCCCAAAAAGGTGATCCCCATGCTGCCGGAACTGCTTTCCAACAAAGTTTGCAGCCTGCGTCCGGACGAGGAAAAGCTCACCCTCACGGTGATCACGGAATTTGACCCCAACGGCAGGATCCTGGAACAGAAACTGGCCGAAACCGTGATCCGCAGCAACCACCGGCTCAGTTACGAACAGGTGGACGTACTCTTCGAAGGCGGCAAAACCGACCTGCCCAATGACCTCATCCAAACTCTCCTGGAAGCGCGCAAGCTTTCCGCCGTGCTCTCCAAAAAGCGCCTGGCCGAGGGCTATATCTTCTTCGACCTGCCGGAACTGGAATACGAATACGACGACGAAGGCCTGATCCGCAGGTTCAATCTGGCGGAAGAGACCGAATCGCACAAACTGATCGAAAACTTCATGCTCGTGGCCAACGAATACACGGCCAAAAAACTCACTCAGCTCTCCCCCGCCACCCTGTACCGCACTCACGAGAACCCGGACCCCGAGAAAATCGAAAAGCTGGCCGATCTGCTGGCCAACTACGGCATCGCCTATTACGACCGCGGCTCGCTCAACGCCTCAATGCAGTATCTGCTCACTTCCCTGCCCGGGCCAGATTATCACAGGGTTTTCGACCACATCATCCTGCGCAGCATGAAAAAGGCCAAGTACTCCACCCAGCACATCCGCCACTTTGGCCTGGGCATGGAAACCTACACTCACTTCACCAGCCCCATCCGCCGCCTCTGCGACCTGCTGATCCACCACCTCTGTAAAACCCACATCCTCAAGTCCAGCCAGGTGCAGTTCTCCGCCGAAACCCTGCGGCATTACGCCTTCGTGGCCTCGGAGCAGGAACTGCGGGCGGACCAGGCGGAACGCGACATCGAACACAATTACAGCATGGCCTATATGAAGAAATTCGTGGGCGAACGCTTCAGCGGGATCGTGGTCTCCGCCAAATCCAGTGGCCTCATCATCCGCCTCAACGAAATTCCGATCAGCGCCATCCTCAAAACCGCTGACCTCCCCGGCGGCAAATGGCAGTACCGGGACAGGGAGATGCGCTTCGTAAGCCCTTCCAATAGTAATTATTTCCAGCTGATGGATAAAGTGTTGGTTCAGATAATGGACGTTAGCGACGACATCTATCTGCAGTTGCAGAATGTGAAAGACGCGCATCAGCATCTGGCCACGGTTATGCCCAAAATCGCCAATACGAGTTCAGACAAACGCTTACCCCAAAACAAGAATTCTCAACGCAGAAATGCCATTGACTATAAAGGCGGCCGCAAAAAAAGTGGTCAGACCAACAACAAGCGTAGAGGAAAGAGATGAAAAAGCCGATCGGGATATTCGATTCCGGGGTGGGAGGCCTCACAGTTTACAAGGCTATCCGCGCCGCGTTTCCGGAAGAAGATCTGATCTATTTCGGAGACACGGCCAGAGTACCCTATGGCCCCAAATCCCGCAACACCATCATCGAATATTCGGTTCAGAACGCCCGCTTTTTGCTTCAAAAAGGGATCAAGATCCTGATCGTGGCCTGCAACACCTCTTCCGCAGTCGCTTTACCGGAACTGATGAGCCTCACCGACATCCCGATCATCGGCGTGATCGGACCCGGCGCTGAAATGGCGGCGAGGCTGACCCGAACCAACCGGATCGGCGTGATCGGCACCGAAGGCACGGTGCGTTCCGAGGCCTACAGCCGGGCCATCCGCGAGATCATCCCCGCGGCCGAGGTTTTTCCCCGGGCCTGTCCCCTCTTCGTGCCTCTGGTCGAAGAAGGCTGGCTGGAGCATCCTGCCACGCGCCAGATCGTGCATGACTACCTCGATCCCTACAAGGATCTGGACATCGACACGCTGGTGCTGGGCTGCACCCACTACCCCCTGCTGAAGGACATGATCACCGCCGTGCTGGGTGCCAAGATCGCCCTGGTGGACAGCGCGGATGCCATCGCACAGTATCTGCGGGCGCTGTTGCCCGGCGAATACGATGGCCAGGCCGGCACAAACAAGTTTTACGTGAGCGACAACGAACACAAATTCGCCCAGATCGCCGGCCGCATCCTGGGCACGCCACCCAGCCAGCTGCAGCGGGTACGCCTGTTTGAAAGCTGGTTTGAATAAACATTTAGAATAAAGTATATAAGGATCTTGTATGGACCCCCTGATTTTGACAGCGGCTATCACCGGAGCGGAAACCACCCGCGAGGACCAGCCCAATCTGCCCATCACGCCTGAAGAGCAGGCGGCCGACGCCCTGGCCTGTTTCGAGGCCGGCGCGCGCGTCATTCACCTCCACGTCCGGGACGACGCCGGAAAGCCCACCCAGAGCTTAGGCAGATTTCAAGCGGCCCTGGAGGCAATCAAGGCAGCTGCCCCCGAGCTGGTCATCCAGATCAGCACCGGAGGCGCCGTGGGCGAAGCGTTCGAAAAGAGGCTGGCGCCTTTGGAACTGAAACCGGACATGGGCACGCTGAACGCCGGAACACTGAATTTCGGCAACGAGGTGTTCATCAACCGCCCCCAGGATATAGTGCGTCTGGCTGAGTCTTTCAAAGTCTTCGGCGTGGTGCCGGAGATCGAGGTTTACGAATCCGGCATGGTGGATTACGTGGCCAAACTGGTCTCCAAAGGCATCATCACCCACACTCCGCTGCACGTGCAGTTTGTGCTGGGAGTACCCGGCGGCATGAGCGGAACGCCAAAGAACGTTCTCTACATGATGGACCACCTCAAACAGCAGATCCCCTCCGCCACCTGGGCTGTTGCGGGAATCGGCCGCTTCCACATCCCCGCCTCACTGACGGCGATGACCAACGGTGGCCACATCCGCGTGGGTTTTGAAGACAACATCTTCTATCACAAAGGCGTGGTCGCCCAGTCCAACGCCCAGTTGGTGGCCCGCATGGCCCGCATCGCCGCTGAGATCGGACGTCCCCTTGCATCACCCGCGCAGACTCGCGCCATCCTTGGTTTACCGGAGCGATGATGGTCCTCAGCGAGAATGCCAAAATAGTTTTGGAACGGCGCTATTTCCGCAAGAACGACGCCGGTGAGACCATCGAGGACTGGTTGTCCCTGATCGGCCGCGTGGCCAAAAACATCGCCGGCGGGGACGCTGAAAAGGAACTGCGTTACCGTGAACTGCTGGATTCCGGATATTTTTTGCCCAACTCCCCCACTCTGATGAACGCCGGCAACGATCTGCAACAGCTTTCCGCCTGCTTCGTGCTGCCCATCGAGGACAGCATGGACAGCATCTTCGAGACCGTGAAGAACGCCGCCCTGATCCATAAAAGTGGCGGTGGCACCGGCTTTTCCTTCAGCCGGCTGCGCGAAGCCAACGCCCGGGTGCGTTCCACCAACGGCGTTTCGAGCGGCCCGATCTCTTTCATGAAGGTTTTCAACGCCGCCACGGACGCCGTGAAGCAAGGCGGCACACGGCGCGGCGCCAACATGGCCATCCTCAACGTGGATCATCCCCAGATCATGGATTTTATCCAATGCAAGGCTGACACGAGCGAACTCACCAATTTTAACCTCAGCGTGGGTATCACAGAGAACTTCATGCGAGCGGTGATGGCCGACGAGGAATATGATCTGGTCTCACCCCGCAGCGGCGAGGCCGTGGGCCGGCAGAAAGCGCGCGACGTGTTCAGCTTGATCGTGGACATGGCCCACAAAAACGGCGAGCCGGGCATAGTGTTTCTGGACAGGATCAATGCCGCCAACCCCACCCCCCACATCGGCAACATAGAGTCCACCAATCCCTGCGGCGAACAGCCCCTGCTGCCGAACGAAGCCTGCAACCTCGGTTCCATCAACCTGGCCGTACTGATTAAAAACGGCAGGGTGGACTGGGACCGGCTGCGCGAAGTGACGCGCCTGAGTGTAGATTTCCTCGATGACGTGATCGACCGCTCCAAATTCCCCCTGACCCAGATCGACGCAATGGTGAAGTCGAACCGCAAGATCGGGCTGGGCGTGATGGGCTGGGCGGACCTGCTCTACCAGATGAATGTATCCTACACCAGCGACGAAGCAGTGGCCCTGGCCGGGGAACTGATGGAATTCATCGATTTTGAAGCCAAGCAACGCTCCCTGGAACTGGCCGTGGAGAAAGGCAGTTTTCCCAATTTCCCGGGCTCAATCTACGCCAACCAAAGTCTGCGGCGCCAGCCCCTGAACAAGGATTGGGAGAAGCTAAGCAAAGATATTGCCGCCACAGGCATCCGCAACGCCACCCTCACCACCATCGCCCCCACCGGCACCATCAGCATGATCCTGGATACCTCCAGCGGCATCGAACCGCAGTTTTCCCTGGTCTTCGTAAAAAACGTGATGGACGGCGACAAGCTGCTTTACGTGAATAAATGGTTCAACCAGGCCCTGGAAGAAGCGGGCATCCTCAGCCAGGAACTGCTGGAAAAGGTGGCGCAGGCCGGTACCATCGCCGGTTTCGAGGAGATCCCCGCCGCCATCCGTGACGTCTTCCTCACCGCCCACGACATCAGCCCCGAGTGGCATATCCGCATGCAGGCCGCTTTTCAGCTTTACACGGACAACGCCGTGAGCAAGACCATCAATTTCCCCCACACCGCCACCCTGGAAGACATCCGCATCGCCTACGAACTGGCCTACCAGCTTGGCTGCAAGGGCCTCACGGTTTACCGCGACGGCAGCCGCGAAAATCAGGTTTTAAGCAGCGGCAGCGGCAGCCAGCCCGGCGAACGCAAGGTGGCCCCCCGCAGTCGGCCTGAGGTTACCCACGGGGTCACGCAGCGCCTGGAAACGGGTTGTGGACATATGTACGTGACCATCAATACCGACGAACAGGGCGCCTGTGAAGTTTTCGTGCAGATGGGCAAGGTGGGCGGCTGCGCTTCCGCGCAACTTGAAGCTATCGCCCGGCTTTCCTCGCTGGCCCTGCGCTCGGACGTGAAGCTGGAAGCTATCACCCGCCAGCTGAAAGGCATCCGCTGCCAATCGCCAATGTGGCACAAAGGCAAGATGATCACCTCCTGCGGAGACGCTGTGGGCCAAGCCTTGGAAGCTTTTCTCACTTCCTGGTCCGGGAGCGAACTGAAAGCCGTGCGTATCAGCAGCGGAGAAACAGGAACACGGGAGGCGGGGTCCATGACCTCCATCGCCCTGTGCCCGGACTGCGGTGCGTCGATAGAACACGTGGAAGGTTGCCTAAAATGCCCATCCTGCGGATGGTCCAAGTGCTAACAAGATCTTTAACTTACATAAACGGGAGTGAATATGCGCTGTAAACACTGCGACGCGCGCCTGGCCGCCCACGACTTCTGGTGCGCCAACTGCGGAAAACAGACCCAGGTGGTGAATCAGGACCTTTCCGCCTGGGCCAGCCTGAAAAGTACTTGGAACAAATACAATCCCCTCAAAGGTTTGAACATTCCCGCCGCGGCTTGGCCGATCATCGCCGGAATGGTGCCGATCGTGGTTTTGCTGTTCGCGCTCAATGCCTTCGGACGCCTTAATTTCTCACAAGATCAGGCCACAGGGACCATGCTGTTAAACCTTTTTATTACAGCTTTGGGCGTATCAGTCTTTTTTCCCATGCTGTTGATCCCCTTCAAACCTGCTTGCGCGGAACCGGGCTACACCATCACCCTTAAGGAAATGCTGGCCGGGATGAGGCAGTATCCTCGCTATCTGCTGCTTACGCTGATGGTGGCGCTGTATTTCGTGCTCATCCATCTGATCTGTTTCGGCCTGCCCCTGTTCAGCAGCGATCCCATCCTGCGCCTGGTCTGGATTGTCCTCGTGAACTACTTCCTGGCAGTTTTCCTGCCGGTGCCCGTGCTGATGGAACGCCTGAAGCTGGGTCCCTGGAAAGCCATCAGGCTGTCGTACCGCAAGTTCCACGTGGTCCGCTGGCAGCTCTATCTGCTGGCCTTGATCCTAGTGTTGATCAATCTGTTGGCCACAGGGCTGGCCTTGGTGCCGCTGATCATCACGCTGCCGCTTTCCTGGTTTGCCGTGCGTGATTACGTCGACCGTCTGTTGGAGTACGAGATAATCCGGGACTACAAGTAGGGAGCGGTTTTGACCAAAAAGGAAATCATCTCCCTCATCCTGCTGCTGGCTGTGATCGCTTACGGAGCTTGGACCTGGTTCAACCGCTCCTACCGGGATACACGGCTGGACCAGGACCTGCTGGACACCGTGGTGACCATTTCCGCGAAATCCAAAAACAAAAACGTTGGCGCTCAGATCGATTCGGTCTTCACCTACATGCACAGCCTTGAGGCCAAATTCAACGACTACGATCCCGCCAGCTGGATCTCGCGGGTGAACGCCGCCAACGGCAAAGCCATGGCCATGGACCCTGATGCCTACGAACTGCTCTGCCTGGCGGACAGCCTTTACCAACTGACCGACGGAGCTTTCGACATAACCATCAAACCGCTTTATGACCTGTGGGGATTCAGCCAAACACTGGCGCCAAGCGACACGCTGCGCCAAGCCCCGCCGGATTCGCTGATCATCCTGGCCACGCTCAAAAATATCGGCTTCAGCCGGGTTCGCTACAACAAAAAACGGATCATCCTGCCCCGGGGAATACAGATCACGTTCGGCGCCCTGGCCAAGGGTTACGTTTTGGACAAAGCACGGGACTACATGGCCGCGGACAAGTTCATCAGCGGACAGATAGACTGCACCAGCAGCATGAGCTTTTTCGGCCAG
>CAZVXH010000069.1:0-13653 GCA_964631015.1 uncultured Candidatus Cloacimonadota bacterium
TTATAAGTCAGTATGTTGTGCATAACTTATCTCACTTTTTTGGGGGAATGCCTTAAATGATGACCCCGCCCCCAACGCTAATTTATATGAACAATATTTTAGCGTGAACAAACCCCCGTTTGGCCCTAAGGATCATTACGGGATAAATACGGGATCAATACGGATTTCATCCGTATTGATCCCGTATTTATCCCGTATTGATCGCCGGAGCGGTGAGCTAACAATATGTGTGAACGAATAGAATGTCCTTATTCATTCATTTGCGGATAAACAATGGGGACGTTTTGCCCTGGCTGATACCCAGTCCAATATACGCTGTCCAGAAAGGATCATTCGACTCGTTGAGGGAATCTTTTAATCCAGAAAAATAGTATCCTCCCGCTTCGAGGTATAGCGTTGAGTGCGGATACACTCCCAACACGAGGTTGGTCAAGCAGTCGTTCATTGCGCTGGGACTAAGAGAGATGGTCAAAAAGTTCAGCCTTGCCGAAGCATGTAAATAGTTTCGGTCTGTACCCCACAACGATCCACCGATCGAAGTCAGGACACTTGAATTGTAAAACTTGTACACAGTATCGCTATAAGGACTGGTTAACACCTTTACCTTGCCCAGATGAGCTGGTATATATACGTACAAAGGAAACCAACTATCGCCGATAGAAAAGAGTTTGGTACCTACACCCACTTTTGATCCAATGGAGAAATCCAAGAAATCAAACCCTTGCACGCCAAAATTAGAACCGTTCTTGTGAACGTACAAGCCCCAACCAATTCTCCAGAGTGAAAGGTCCCACCAACCCGCATATTGATTTTCCGGCGTTAAGATTACAGGTGAGGTTGTGTCTTCATGTCCACTAACGGGCTGTTCGGCATCATTACTGATGTTCTGCTCACCTTCACTGCTAATTTCTGCTGGCTCGCCAGCAAAAAGACCCGAAAATAAGAATACCAATGTGCATAACACAAGTAAACGCATCACTAACCTCCTATGGTGATAGCAAGGTATTGAAATCCCAAATGCCGTTGCATCTGGGTCTTTCTTGAAGATCATACTGATACTTCGCCTCAAACTATCTATATGTTATGCCAACGGCATCAATTTCACCTTCAATTTCAAAACTACTGATCATGATCAATATGTCAAGATAATTATCAGATATCCGTCTTTTATAACTCGGAGGCCCCTACTCCCTGAAGATAGATGTCCCTTCTAAAACAGATTTGATGTGACGGATCTGATAAGCCGATCATTGCGTAAAATCCAATCTGCATAAGGTAACAATGAGCTTGATGTTATCTTTGACATTCAGTAACTCTTTCACGAACAATGCGTTGCGACCATTATCAACCCGGCTGTTTTCTGTTCTTCAGATACTGTTCGATCTCCCCGCGTTCCTTGTCGAAACCGGCTTTGCCCATGAGGGCGTAGGTGGCGATCTTGCCGGCTTCCACGCCGGGTTGGTCGAGGGGGTTGATGTGCAGCAGTTTGCCGGTGAAGACAGTCTGGATCTCGAACATCATGATGAACTCTCCCAGGTGGAATTCGTCGAGGGTAGGAAAGACGAGATTGCAGTTGGGACGGTGGGCCTGGGTGAGGGCGATCTCGGTGGCGAGGCGTTCCGCGTTGAGCAGTTCGGAGAGCTGGCTGCCGCCGAGGTAGCTCACTTCCGGGCGGTCGGGATGGAGGTTCGGAATGGTGAAATCGTGGGCAAACTTTTCCACTGTGAGGAAGGTGAAGACCTTGTCGTTCGGGCCCTCGGTATAAAGCTGCACCTGGGAATGCTGGTCCGTGGTGCCCAGCGCTTTCACCGGGGTCTGGCCCACCAGCACCTCGCGGCCTTTCACGTCGTGACGTTTGCCCAAAGATTCGGCCCAGAGCTGGCGATACCAGTCGGCGAGGTCGTAAAGCGAATTGGAGTAGGGCATCATCACGGAGATGTTTTTGCCCTCGCGCATGTAAAGATAGTGGAGGAGGCCGTTGAGGTAGGCTGGATTGTTGAAAGTATCCAGGTTTTCGCAGCGAGCGCGCATGGAGGCTGCCCCGCTGAGGAGTTCGCGGATGTTGATCCCCGCGAAAGCGGAGGAGAGCAGGCCGACGTCGGTGAGCACAGAGAAGCGCCCGCCAACGTTGTCCGGAACCACAAAGGAAGGATAGCCCTCGTCCTTGATCACCTGGCGCAGAAAGCCTTTCTCACGGTCGGTGGTGATGATGAGCCTGCGGGTATAATCCCCGGGATGACGTTTGCGGATGAGATCGGCCAGGATCATGTAGCCGGCCATGGTTTCGGCGGTGGTGCCGCTTTTGGTGATCACGTTGAAGAGGGTGGTGTCGAGGTCGATCTGGGCCAGGATCTCGTGCAGAAAAACCGGATCGACGTTGTCGTAAACCAAGACCCGGCGGGGCAGCTCGAGTTCCGTTTTGAGAGCGGAATACAGAGCCCGGTTGCCGAGGGCGGAACCGCCGATGCCCAGCACCACGAGCGTGTCGAAGCGGGGATCGAGCCCTGCCACAAAGTCCTCGATGGGACGGACGTCGTATTCCGGAAGGCCGTAGAAACCCAGAACGTTGGCGTGACGGTCGGCCTGGATCTCTTCATGGGCCTGCATGCAGGCGTAGTAGTAATCCTTGACCCTGGTCGCGGGGATGGCGGTGGGCAAAGCTTCTGAATGCAAAAGGTTGTAATGCTCGAAACGCAGCATGGCGCTCTCCTTAGGGGCTGTAATATGGTTTCAGTAGGTCGAAAATGAGGTTTTCCACCTCGCCGAGGCTGTCCAGGTCGGCGTTTTGGACCAGTTCGGTGAGGCGGGCGTCGCAGCGGCGGATGATGCTTTTACAGTTCAGCCAGGCCGAAGCGCCCACGCTGAAATCGGTGCAACCGAGCCCAATGAGCAGAGGCAGATACTCCGGCTGGGAGGCCATTTCGCCGCAGACGGAGACTGGCTTGCGGTATTTTTGCCCTGCGGCCAGGGTGAGGCGCAGCAGCTTCAGCACGGCGGGATGGTGAGTTGTATACCAGGGGGCGAGGGCGTCGTTGTTGCGGTCCGCCGCCAGAGTGTACTGCACGAGGTCGTTGGTGCCGAGGCTGAGAAAATCGCAGTTTTGGGCGAGTTCATCCGCGCCAAGGGCCGCTGAGGGTACCTCGATCATCACCCCCAGCGGGAGGTGGTCGTCGAAAGCCAGATTCTCCCGGGCCAGTTCCTCTTTGCAGGACTGCAGCACGCGGCGGGCGCGGAGAAAATCGCGGAGGTCGCTCACCATCGGGAACATCAGCATGACCCGGCCAAAAGCGCTGGCACGGAGCACGGCGCGCAACTGGACGCGGAATACATCCTCGTGGTCCAGCGAAAAGCGGATGCCGCGGTTGCCCAGATAGGGATTTTCCTCGTGGGGCGAGGGGATGAGGTGGGATAGTTTGTCGCCGCCGAGGTCGAAGGTGCGGATGACAACGCTGTGGGGCGCGGTCCGGAGCGCCACCTCGCGATAAGTGGCGAACTGGAGTTCCTCGGAGGGCAGTTCGTCCTTGTCCAGATAGAGAAATTCAGTGCGGTAAAGGCCGATGCCGTCGGCCGCGGACGCGTGAACCGAGTCCGGTTCTGGCAACAGCTCAAGATTGAGGCGCAGCTTGATCTGGCGTCCATCCAGGGTCTGGGTGGGCAGGCCGGCTTCGCGCAAGGCCAGTTCACTGCTGTGGCGGTGCTTTTCCGCCAGTTGCCCGTATTGCTGGAGGGTGGCGGGATCCGGCGCGAGGATCACCTTGCCCTCAAAGCCGTCGAGGATGAGGGTATCGCCGTCTTGCACGGAAGCGTAGAGACCCGGCAAGCCGGAAACGGCGGTGAGCTTCAGCGAGCGGGTGAGGATGGAGGCGTGAGAGGTGTAACTGCCATGTTCAGAGCAATATGCCGCGACCTCGTGGCGGCCAAAAGAACTGATCAGGGAAGGGCTGGCTTCCGCCAACACCGCGATCTGGTCCGGCTCCCAACCCTCCAAACTTTCCGCCCTGGAACCGGTGAGTTCGCCCAAAAGGCGGTCCCGCACGTCGCGAAAATCGGCGGCACGCTGGGCGAAATAGGGGTCGTCAAGTCCGGCGAAATGGTCCAGAACATTCTCAAACACGCGCTGCACCGAGGCCGCGGCGGAGGCCAGAGAGGCGGTGACCTGTTCCCGGATGGTGGGGATCAGTTCCGGATCGCGGAGGATGAGCAGGTGGGAGCTTAGGATCTCCTTGTCGTCGGCGTCTCCGGCGAATTCATTCAACTGCGCGGCCAGTTCGGATTCCACCGCTGTCAACGCGGTTTGCAGGGCCGCAAGCTCGGCGGCAACCTCATCCCGCTTGATTAGCAGCCGGGAAATGACCCAGTTGCGCGGGGCGATCCGGCGCGCCCGGCCGATCGCGAACCCAGGCTGGATCACAATGCCGCTGATGGCGCGCATATCCTTTCAGGCCTCTCCGAAACCGCTGTGGATGAGCTGTTCGATCTCTTCCAGCAAAAAATCCTCATCCTCGCCGTCGGCGATGAGATTGAGCACGGAGCCGCATTCCGCGGCCAGCATCATCACGCCCATGATGCTTTTGCCGTTCACGTGCATGCTGTCTTTCTCGATGTAAAACTCACAGCGATATTTGGTGGCCGCCCGCACGATGAGGGTGGAAGGGCGGGCGTGCAGACCCAGGGCGTTTGTGACCTTAATCTTTGTCTGGCGCATCGAGGCGGGCGACGTTTGGTTTGATGAGGGTTTGCTTGCGGATCTCGTCGTGCAGCTTGCGGTTGAAATCCTCGGCGGCATCGTAGCCAACGCCTTTGAGGATCATGTTCATGGCCGCCACTTCCACGATCACGGAAACGTTTTTGCCCGGAGACACGGGCAGAAAGATGATGGGAACTTTAACGCCGAGGTGGTCGGCATAGTTGGTGGTGAGGCCCACGCGTTCGTAATCCATGTTGTCGGCCCAGGGCATCAGCTCGATCTGGAGGTCTATGTTCTTCTGCCGGCGCACCCTTTCGATGCCGAACATGCGCTCCACATTGATAAAACCGACGCCGCGGATCTCCATGAAATGGCCGAAATCGCGGGCGGACCTGCCCACCAGTTGTTCGTCCAGATAGCGCAGGGTGATCATGTCGTCGCCCACGAGGCTGTGCCCGCGGTGGATGAGGTCCAGGGCGCATTCGCTCTTGCCGATGCCGCTCTTGCCGGAAAGCAGGATGCCCAGGCCGAAAACGTCCATCAGCGTGGCGTGGACTGTCTTTTCCATGGCAAAGGTGTACTGCAGATAGCGGGTGAGCTGCTGGATGAGCTGGATGGTGGAAAGGCGGCTGGACAGGATGGGTATCTGCAGGTCGTTGGCCAGATATTCCAGCGCGGGCGGGAAGGTGAGGCCTTTGGTGACGATGATGCAGGGGATGTCCAGTTTGAAGATGGAGCGGGCGCGTTCCAGCATCAGATCTTCTTTCAGGTTTTGCAGATAGCGCACTTCCACCTCGCCGAAGATCTGGATGCATTCGGCGGAAAAAACGTCCATATAACCGGCCAGGGCAAGGCCCGGGCGGTTGATGTGGGGCGAGCTGAGCTTTTTGTTCAGAGTTTGGGGTTCGGTAACCAGCGAAAGCGCGAGGTCTTTCTTTTTGCTGTTAAAAAACTCGCTGATAGAGATGGATTTCATAGGCGGTCCCCGGCCCGATGGGGCCGCCGGAAGATCGCGCCTCCGGCGGCCTGGGGGCCATTATTTAAGGTTCAAACAGTTTATAATTCTGCTCGTCCCGTTTCACCAGGACGTTCAGCCGGTCGGTTTCCACATTCTTGAAGATGAGGAATTCATCTTTTTGGTTGTCGATCTTTTCCATGGCCTCCTCTACAGTGAGGATCTCGGCTACGGCACGTTTGGTTTTGAGGGTTTTGTGGGCCCGGTTTCCGGGATTCACCAGGAAATCAGTTTCACGGGAAAACTCTGGAAACTGGTCTTTGAGGGCCCGCTTCTGGTGGTCGGTCACACGGTCTTTCAGCTTCTTGATCTGAGCTTCCATCTTGTCCAGGGCGTTGTCGATGGACAGGTACATGTCCATTTCCTCCGCCTGGCTCTGCAGGCCAAACCTCGAAGCCTGGAGCGAGATCTCGCAGATGTTGCGGCTGTTCTCCAGAGACAGGGTTACATGGACGGTGATGATGTGGTCGAAGTACCTTTTGATCTTCAGACATGAAGATTCCACATAGTCCCTGATCGCCTTCGTGAGTTCGAAATGACGGGCTGTGATCGTGATCTGCATGTGTGATTCCTCCTTCTAAATTTTGTTTATGGCGAGGTTGTGCAAATCCTCGAGGGATTCCTTGATGGTTTCAGACAGGGTGGGATGGGCAAAAGTGACCCTGGCCGCGACATCGGCCTTCGCGCCCAGCGAGAGCAGCAGGGCCCCCTGGGCGATGAGTTCGGCGGCGTTCAGACCCAGGATGTGCATGCCCACAAGAGTGTCGTCATCCGCCCGGGCGATGGTTTTCACCAGGCCGTAAGTTCCGCTCATGGCCAGCGCTTTGCCGTTGGCGCTGTAAGGAAATTTTCCCACTCTGATCTCGCCGAACTTAGCCCTGGCCTCGGCTTCGGTGTAGCCCACGGAGGCGAGTTCCGGATGGGTGAAGGTGCAGCGCGGGATGTTCGCGTAATCCAGAGCGGGGGCATTGTATTCCCTGCCCTCGGTTAAAGCGAGGATGTGGGCGGCGACCATCATGCCCTGTTTGCTGGCAGTGTGGGCCAGGGGGAGTTTGGCGGTGAGGTCGCCGATGGCGTAAACTTTGGGCAGGCTGCTGCGCATGAACGCGTCGATGCTGATCGCGCCCCGTTCCATATCCGGCGCGGCGCCTTTCCACTCCAGTTCGCAGCGGGGCACGCGGCCCACGCTGAGCAACACCTTTTCAACCGTGAGCTTGCCGCCGTCGGACAGGGTCAGTTCGTTGCCCGCACCGGTCTGCGTAACGCTTTCCACGCCCACTCCGGTGAGGATCTTGATCCCGGCCTTTTTGAGGGCGAGGGTGAGGCGTTTGCCGAGTTCTTCGTCTTCCAGGGCCAGAATGCGGGGTAAAAACTCGATGATGGTTGTTTGCACGCCAAAGCTATTCATGATGGAGGCAAATTCGCAGCCGATCACCCCACCGCCGACAATGGCCAGGCTCTGAGGCAGTTTGTCCCAAGCCAGGATGCCGGTGGAGGAAAGCACGTTCACTTCGTCGATCTTCACGCCGGGTAGTTCCTTGGGCAAAGAGCCGGTTGCGAGCACCAGATATTCAGCCCTGATGGCTGTTCCGGCTTCAGTGTGTACTTCGTAACCCTGCTCCAGGGCGGTTATGCTGACCGCCTTTTCCCTAATAACGGGGATGGCGCGCTTGCTGAAAAGTTGTTCCACCCCGCCCAACAGCTGTGCCACGACGGCGTTCTTGCGCTCAAAAACCTTGGCGTAATCCAGAACGGGTTCCATCGGCGGCAGACCGTAATCCACCGCGGAGTTCATTTCGGTAAAGAGTTCAGAACTTTTCACCAGGGCCTTGGTGGGAATGCAGCCCCAGTTCAGGCAAACGCCGCCGAGGCGCTCCATCTCGATAAGGGCGCAGTCGATACCGTATTGGTTGAGGCGGATCGCGGTTTCATAGCCGCCCGGGCCGCCTCCGATGATCACTACTTTGTGTTCGGGCAAAAAACCTCCCTTATTGCCGGCGCAAACGGCTGTTCAGAATTCCCAATTCCGAGCGGTATTTGGCCACGATCCGGCGCGAGATCTTGAGGCCATCGGAGTTTAGCAATTCCACGATATCCTGATCGGAGAGAGGGTGTTGCTTGCTCTCGGTCTCGATCATGTGGCTGATCTGGGACTTCACGTGCTGGCGTGAGATACCCTCATAGTTGCTGTCCATACCGGCGGTACTGCTGAAAAAATCCTTCAGGGCGTAGATGCCGGAGGGGGTTTCGGCGAATTTGTGTTTCACCACGCGGGAGATGGTGGATTCGCTCACCGAGAGGTCGCGGGCGATCACGGCGTAGGTGAGGGGATGGATCAGTCCGGTGCCCAGCTGAAAAAAATCGGGCTGGTTTTTGATGATGGACTGGGCCACACGCTGGAGGGTACGGGTGCGCATGTAGATGCTTTTGATGAGGAATTTGGCGCTGTTGATGCGGTCCCGCACGAATTTGAGGGTGTCGCGGTCGAAATGACCGCGGTTGATCATCTGGCGATAACGCTGGCTGATGATGATATTGGGGGTGATGTGGTCGTTGATGATCACCTCAAATTTGCCGTCGATCTGCTTGATGGTGATGTCGGGAAAAACGTAGTCGGCATTGGGAGCCAGGATGCGCAGACCGGGTTTGGGATCGAGCTTGGCCACGATCTCCTTCATGGCCATGATGTGGTCTTCCCCCACTCCGAAGTGGGAGGCGATCTTCTGATAGCGGCGGTGGATCAGGTTTTCGAACTGGTCGGAGCAGATTCCCACGAGGATGCGGTTGGAGCGTTGTTCCTCGGTGAGCTGGGCGAGCAGACATTCGCCGATGTCGCGCGCGGTGATGCCTTTGGGACTGAGCTGCAGGATGATCTGATGGACCTGTTCGGCGCGTTTGGGGCTGATCCCGAAAGCTTGGGCGGCTTTGGCCAGATCAAAATTGGGTGGCAAAAAGCCGTAGCTGTCGCAGCTGTCGAGCAGCTCGGAGGCGAAATCCACCTCAGGTTCCGGCAAAGACAGGGGATAAAGTTGCTGCAGGAATTTCTCGCGGGCGTCCTCTTCGTAGCGGATGAGGGATTCCCCCTGGTCGGACTCGGCGTCGCTGTGCCAGCTGTCGTGACTGAGGTGGTAATCGTTCCACTGGTCCAGGATCTCCGTGAGTTCCCGGGCTTCGTTCAGGGTTTGGCCCAGTTCCTCGCTGCTGCGGGTATCGTCCAGGGGTTCCTTGCTTTCCTGGGCTGGGGTTTCCAGGTTTTCCTGCTCCTCCTCGTCCTTTTCCTCACGCAATTCCAGCAGGGGATTCTGTTCCAACTCCTGCTTGATGTAGTCCTCCAGCTCCAGAATGGGCAAAGACAGCATCTTCAGGGATTGGAGCATTTTGGGCTTGAGCGCCAACTCCTGCTTTTGTTTGAGGGATATATTCTGGCTAAGAGTGCTCATGGGCGCAACTCGAACGGATTGGACAGGAAACGGTCTCCCAGGTACAGCTTTTTGGCTTGTTCATCATTTATCAGCTCCAATGAAGAACCTGACACTATGATCTTTCCTTCGAAGATAATATAAGCCCTGTTAACGATTTTCAAAGTTTCAATTACGTTGTGGTCGGTGAGCATGACGCCGATGTTCTTGTCCCGCAGCTTGGCGATGATGTCCTGGATGTCCGCAACGGCGATGGGATCGACCCCGGCGAAAGGTTCGTCCATGAAGATGAAGGTGGGGCTGGTAACCAGGGAGCGGGTGATCTCCAGTTTGCGGCGTTCGCCGCCGGAGAGCGTGTAGGCCTTTTGTTTGGCCAGGGAGGTGAGGTTAAGTTCCTCGAGGGCGCTTTCCAAGCGGTCTTTGCGTTCCTGGCGGCTGAGTTTGAGGGTTTGGAGGATGGCCATGATGTTGTCGCGCACGGAGAGTTTGGCGAAGATGGAAGGCGCCTGAGCCAGATAACCGAGGCCCAGCCTGGCCCGGCGGTACATGGGTTGGTGGGTGATGTCGCGCTCGTCCAGCAGCACTTTGCCCCGGTTCGGTTTGGCCAGACCGAGGATCATGTAGAAGGTGGTGGTTTTGCCGGCGCCGTTGGGCCCCAGGATTCCCACGACTTCGCCCTGGTTCATGTCCATGCTCAGGTCGTCGACCACCTTGCGTCTGCCGTATATTTTTACCAGGTTTTTGGCCTGAATTTTGTGCGCTTCCATATACTGTTATAATATCCCGAAAGCCGGGTTTGTCAAGATTTGATGTGGAATTTGTAGTTTCCCTTGATCTTTTGGCGCATGATCATGAATTCCAGTTCGTTTTCCTGGTTGAACTTAGCTTCCAGAAACTCGCCATTGGCGGTGTTCACAAAGAAGTCACGCTCCTCCGTTTGTTCCTGCTGGTAGCGGTAGCTGACCGTTTTCTCGGCTTCGAAGCGGCGGATCTGCTTGTCCTCAAAATCGATGCGGACGTAGTTCGCCTTCACCCAGTTCTGCTTCCGGCCATCCTCCTCTTCCGCGAAATCCAGGCGGCAGTCGTCCACCAGCTCGGCCCGCTGCAGTTCACGGTCCTTGAAGAAGAGGTAAAATTCTTTGGCGCCGGCGGTGGCGTTGGCAGAGCGGAATTCCGGCTCGCCCAGAAACACGGCCTTTTCCTCCTTGAGCAGGTAAACCAGGAAATCGCTGCTGGCCTCGTAATCCTGGCTGCGCGCCAGAACGTTGAAGGTGGCCATCAGCTTGCGCTCCGCCTCGAAATACTCGAATTTGTCCGCCCGCACATTAAGAGTGTCCTTGCCGGCCACCTCCACCCGGGGTTCCTCGATCATGTAGGCATAGCGGTTTTTGCGGTCCCAGAAAGCGTAGCCGCAGGTTAAGGCGGCGTTTTCCACCTGATCGAAGGAACTCACGTTGCCCCAAACGGTGACGGTATCGTGAAACTTGCTGTAGATGGCTTTGTCCGAGCGGAACCAGCGGACCACTTTGCCCTTCTTCTTTTCCTCGATCAGCACCTTGCCCCCGGCGTTCAGATCATCCGGAACGCGGTAATAAGTGAGGCTGTCCGCGGCCAGGCTCAGGGAATCGTTGTTCACCTTCACGCTGCCGTCGAGGCGGGCGATCTTTTGCAGGTCGAAGATCAGGGCCCGGTCGCTCCTGAACTCCGTTTTGCCGTACCAGAAATGGACCTTGCCCTCCAGCCGCATCACCTGTTCGTCCTGCACCTTGCTTAGATACAGCTTGTCCGAATGGATCACGCGGATCTTTTCCTGACCCTGACCCCAGAGGGGCAGCAGGGCCAGCAGCAGGCTACCAATCCAGATAATCTTCTGCAAAGAAGCCTTCGGCGGAGATATTGTCCATCTCGGTGGGATAGATGCTCAGATTGGTGCGCAGATTGGTCCCGCGCAAAACGTTGCCGTCCTTCACCAGGGTCACCTGGCCCGGAGCCAGGATCTCGTCCATGTTGCGGTCCCAGATCAGGCGGGCGGTGGAAATGTTGCCTTCCTTGCCCAGCAGTTTCACGTTGCCGTGGGCATAGATCAGATTGCGAGCATCGTCCACGATGGTGCTGTCCGCCTTGAGAGACGACGATCCGCCCTTCACCCTGTCATAGGCGGTGATATCCACCTGATAGGCGTTCAGGATGCGGCGTTCGTAATAGCGGTCGATCTTGGCCGCCCTCAGGATGTAGGCCACGCCGTCCTTGTCGAACTCCGTGATGGTTACGTTGGTGCTGGTTTCATCCGGAAGACCGCGTTTCAGCGATTCCGTGCGCAACACCAGATCGCTTTCCCCGCAGGCAAACAGGAACAGCAGCGCCAACAGCGCCAACAGTTCAGCTGATCTGAGCAAGATACTTGAGCAGCGCCTGCTCATAGATGCCTTTGCCTGTAAGCACCATTTCTATGCATTCCCGCACAGCCCCTCGGCCGCCGGGATGTTTGGTGACCAGGTCGCTCAGGGCTTTCACGCCTTCCGTTGCGTCGGCGGGACAGACCGAGACCGCGGCTTTGAACATGATCGGCAGGTCGTTCCAGTCGTCGCCCATGAACAGCACGCTGTCGAAGCCCCACCCCAATTCCTGCAGCAGTTCACCGGCCTTGGCCAGTTTGTTTTGGACCCCCTGGAACAAGTGATCGATCCTGAGATCGTCGCAGCGGCGGCGCAGCACGGGTGAATCGCGCCCGGTAATCACGGCGGTCTTGATCTCTGTCTGTCGCAGCAGCATGAAACCCATGCCGTCGTGGGCGTCGAAGTTCTTGCTTTCGTTGCCAGCGCTGTCGTAGATGATGCGGCCGTCGGTGAGTACGCCGTCGCAATCGAAGATCAGCAGCTTTATCTTTTCCCAGCGCAGCAGGGGTTTGGTGGGTTTGGCCAGTTTGTTGAAACTCATCCGGTCTCCAGTTCTATCATTTTCCGCGTAACTGCCCGGCCTTTACCGGAAGTGGGGAACGGCGTTCCAAACTTTCCGGAGGTCTTGTGCCAAGCTTGCCGGACAGGCTAAGTCAAGGCCTTCGTACCTTCCCAGCTAAAGTTCGCGTCCAGCCGGCCAAAATGGCCATAGGAAGCAGTGGTCAGGAAAATCGGCCTGCGCAGATCAAGGTATTCGATGATTCCCTTTACTGTCAAGGGAAAACTGGCGCGGATGAGTTTTTCCAGCTCGGCGTCTTTCATGGCGCCACTGCCGTAGGTATCAACCATCAGCGAGACCGGTTCTGATTCGCCGATCACAAAGCTGAACTGGAGCAAACATTCATCGGCCAGACCCGAATTCACCACGCTTTTGGCGATGTGCCGGGCCATGTAGGCCGCGCTGCGGTCCACCTTGGTGGCGTCCTTGCCGGAAAACGCCCCGCCGCCGTGCTGAGCCCAGCCGCCATAGGTGTCCACAATGATCTTGCGTCCCGTGAGACCCGTATCCGCGGCCGGTCCACCCGCTTCCCACATGCCGCGGGGATTGATCTTCACGGTGTAATCATCCACGCTGAAGGTGGCGCAGGAATCGCTTTCCATCTCATCGATGGTGGGTTTGATCACGGCATTCAGGATCTGTTCTTTCATCCGGGCGAATTCAGATTCGCTCTTCGGCAGATGATGGGTGGAGATCACCACCGTTTCCAGCGCCACCGGTTTGCGTCCGCAATAGCGCATGCTCACCTGGGATTTGGCGTCCGGCAGGATGTCCGGGATCAGGCCCTGTTTGCGGGCTTTGGCCAGGTTCTCCACCAGCAGGTGGGCCATGGCGATCGGCACCGGCATCAGGTGTTTGGTCTGGTTGCAGGCGTAGCCGAACATCAGGCCCTGGTCGCCGGCACCTTCGTTGGTCTCCAGTTCGGTGGTCTGGGCGTGCAGCAGGTCTTCGATCACGCAGTTGTGGTCAAAACCCAGGCCAGGCCTCGTGTAGCCGATGTCGCCTATTACCTGGCGGATGATGGGTTCCACCGCCACCTTTACTTCGGTGGGGGAGGAAACTTCGCCTGAGACCACGATCCTGTCTTTGGTGGCCAGCGTCTCACAGGCCACCCGGGAATTGGGGTCCTGGCTCAGCCAGGCGTCCAGGATGGCGTCCGAGATCTGGTCGCAGACCTTGTCCGGATGCCCTTCCGAAACTGATTCGGAGGTGAACACATATTCGTTCTGGTCGCAGGGTTGGTTCGCGTGCAATGCAGTCATTTTATTCTCCTGAAATGTTTATCTGTCGTTTCTGCCCTCAATTGGTCCGAAAAAAAAATCCGGCCACTAAAGCCGGATGCAAACCACCCGCACTTTAGCACACTTAAAGCGGAGCAAAGGGCAAATCACCGCGGGTTTGAAACGTTGCCATCAGCAACGTAACAAACGGGCGTATTTTCTGCGCGGCGCCCAAATCAGTCAAGGGAAATCTGTGGGAGTGCCTCAGCCTGGTCCCTGCTGAGCTTGGAAAGACCTCAAACAAAAAAAGCCCCGGAGGGCGGACCGTTCCGGGGCATGAGCTTATCGACCTGAGGA
>CAZVXH010000070.1:0-13407 GCA_964631015.1 uncultured Candidatus Cloacimonadota bacterium
TCCGCGCCTGGACATCCTGCTCTTCGACGCCTGCAGCATGCAGAGCCTGGAGGTTTTGGCGGAAGTGGCGCAGGCCGCGGATTTCGTGGTGGGTTCCGAAGAACTGGTCCCGGCCGCGGGTTTTCCCTATCAAACGATGCTCCCACTGTTCGGCAGCGACGCTCCGGAGTCGGTCGCGGCCCAGATCTGCCAGAAGTATTTGGAATCCTACGAAGACGGCGGCAGCCAGAATCCCGGCGGCTTCAGCAATCCCATCACCTGTTCGGCGATCCGGACCTCCGCCCTGGAAGTCTTTTACAGCGCCTGGCGCGAATTTTTCCTGGGCAAATCCTGTTATTGGCCGTTGTCCCTGCTGCCTGTCCGCCAACTCTGCTGGGAGATGAACACCGGCTACAACGACATCGATGTGGGCGAACTATTGAGCCGGATGTACGACGCCTGGGGGGAATCGGGGGAACCCGGTTTGGGACCTCTGAAGGCGAAATGGGAGGCTTGCGTGGTGAGCTCGGGCAGCCTGAACATCGCGCACGAAGTGGGTTCGGCGGCGCTCTGGTTCCCCTATAACCAGCAGTATTACGACGTTTGGTGGCAGCGCTACGCGCAGCTTGAGTTCGCCCAGTACCGTTGGTTCCAGATCCTGCACCGGGCCTACGGTCCGCACGGGAAACCGCCCGCGCCGGAACTGGTGAGCCAAAACATGGTGCTGGCGAATCTGCGGGTGGAACTGAGACAGCCGGTCTATCCGGATTCCCTGTGGTACATTGTGAAACCCCGGCCCTGGGTGGAGGGTGGCGAAGCCATCCTGGTAAAACCGGAGTTTGGGCAACCAACGTTCTACGTCCACGTTCCCGTCAGTGGTCCCGGCTGGCTGGAGATCGCAGCCGTCAACCCTTGGGGCCATATTTCGGATTCCCTGTATGTGGCCTACACTTACGCGGAGCCGGGCCTGGAGCTGCTGGTGGCGCCCAATCCCGTACGGAACAGGGCTCTGGCCTCGGCGCGGTGGTATCTGCCGGAGGGAAGCAGCGGAACGGTGGCATTGAACCTTTACAACTCACGGGGGCAGAAAGTTTTGAGCCGGAGTTTCGACCAGCCGGCCCCCGGCGAGGGTGTCTGGCTGCTCTCAGCGGAACCGGAGTTCCGCAAACTGGGCCGCGGTATCTTTATCCTCAGTTTAAATGTGGGTAAAAGATCATGCCGTCAGAAACTCGCAATTCTATAGTCAAAGCGGTCTTGCGCGCTTGGTGGATAAAATGTGGATAACTTTGTGGACGGACGTCAACGGTAAAGTAACTGCTTTCCAGACAGCTAGATGCAAAATGTGGATAATCCACAGCTTTTGTGGATAAGTGCGTAGATAACTGAAAATCAGGAGATTGGAATTTTGGACAAGACAGCGGCGGAATTCAGCAAAAACAAAGCGCGGGAACTGAGCAAACTGAAGCAAAAAAAACAGCGCCTGAGCGAGGGCAAGGTGGTGGTGGAGGGGCTGCGCGCCCTCGAGCAGTTGCGGGAGTGGGGAATTTCTCCCTTGGAACAGTATTACAGCGGGGGAGCCAGTCCCGTCTGGGCGGGCGTTCCCGCCTATGAACTCCGCGCCTGGGAACTGGCCGGGATCTGCGACAGCGAGCATCCGCAGGGCGTGGCGGCGCTGTTTGAACTGCCGCGGGAACGCGCAGTGAAGTTCCGTACTGCCTTTTACCTCGACGGGATCAGCGATCCGGGCAATCTAGGCGCCATCTTCAGGATCGCCTCGGCCTTCGCGCTGGACGCATTGCTGCTGTCGCCGGATTGCGTGGAAGTGTCCTCGCCGAAAGTGATCCGGGCCTCTCTGGGCAGCGTGTTCAAAGTTCCCTTCCAGATCCTGGACACGGAGCAACTGCGTTCACTAACAGCGGAGCTGATCCTCACGGATGCCGCGTCCGGCGAGGCTTTGCGCTCTTTCACCCCGAGCCCGGACCGGCCGGCCGTGATCGTGCTCGGATCCGAGGCACGGGGCATCCGCGGCGGGATCAAAGCACTGGCGGGCAGGACCTTGCGGATAGAGATGGGGGAGGGGATGGAGTCGCTGAACGTGGCTGTGTCGGCGGGAATCATCGCGCATCATCTTTACCGGGGCGGAGAGGCACTTTAGAGATTGACAAAATCGGAGCGCTGACAAGTTTGGCGCTTCGCCCAATTTTAGCTTAAAGGAGTCACGGTGAACATCATAAATCAGAAGACCGGCTGGATCGAAGTGATCTGCGGCAGCATGTTCAGCGGCAAAACGGAGGAACTGATCCGCCGCATCCGCCGGGCCGAATACGCGCGGCAACCGCTGTTGGTGTTCAAACCCGCCATCGACAACCGCTACGATCCCAACAACATCGTCTCCCACTCCCAGATGCAGGCGCCTTCCGTGCCCATCACGCGGCCGGACGAGATCTATCAGTATCTCAAAGACGACATCAAGATCGTGGCCATCGACGAAGCACAGTTTTTTGACGAATCGATCGTGGCTGTCTGCAACGATCTGGCGGACAAGGGATACCGCGTGATCGTGGCCGGCCTGGACCAGGATTACACGGGCAAGCCTTTCGCCAGCATGCCCCAACTTCTGGCGGTGGCGGAGTACGTGACCAAAAACCTGGCCATCTGCCTCAAATGCGGCAATCCGGCCAACCGCACCCAACGCACCGTACACAAAGACGAACAGATTTTGGTGGGCAGCACTGAAGCCTACGAAGCCCGCTGCCGCAACTGCCACGAGGTGCTGGAATGAACATCGGCGGACGCCTGGCCGCGGTGATCGTGGAACTGCTGCGTCTCTATCAGCTGGCGATCCTCATCCGCGCCCTGATGAGCTGGTTCGTGCGCGACCACAGCAGCGGTGTCTACCTGTGGCTGGTGAAGATCACCGAACCCGTGCTGGCACCCATCCGCAGGATCATGCCGCGTTTCAGCATGGATTTTTCGGCGGTGGTGGCCATGCTATTGATCGGCATCGTGATCTCTTTTATTAGAAGAATATAAAACCCCGGGAGGAATAGTGTCATTATTTCCCACAGACATACGCCATCAGGAATTTTCGGGTTCCATGCTCGGCTACAGCAAGAAAGAGGTGAAGGAATACCTGGAAGAACTGGCCTCGGAACTGGAAGAGTATCAGAACCGGCAGGAAAAGGAATTGCAGCGCCGCGAGCTGGCGCAGCTGGAAGTGAGGCAGGAAGTGGTTCAAGCCGGTAGCGCGGTGGAAGAGCTGAAGCGGCGCGAAGAGCTGATCAGCCGCACCCTGGTCTTTGCCGAGAAGACCAAGGCCGACATCATCTCCAACGCCCGCAAGGAAGCGGAAAACATCATCCACGAGGCCGAGCTCAAGGCTAAGCGCGCGATCCAGGAAGCGAAACAGTATCTGGGCGTGCTGGAACAGCAATACATCCAGATCAAGGAGCAGAAACGCCAGTTTCTGATGCAGTTCAAAAGCGAGCTCAACACCTTTCAGGAACGCATCGACAAAGACCCGCTGCTGAGCAGGCCTCCGGAACATCTGCTGGATTCGGATTTCCGGCAGATCAAGGAAGAGATCGCCCCCAACGCCAAACCGCCGGTCGAGGACAACCAACTTTCATGAGCGGAGCTTACCGGCAAACCGCGGACTGGCTGAAACAGCGCCTGCCCGAGATTCCGAAAGTAGGCCTGATCCTGGGTACGGGGTTGAACGGCATCGCCGACCAGGGGCGGATCCATGCCCGCATCCCCTACGCGGAGATCCCGGGATTTGCCAGCAGCACGGCGCCTTCGCACAAGGGCAACCTGATCTTGGGTGAGATCGGCGGCCAAAAAGTACTCTATCTGCAGGGCCGGTTTCACTATTACGAAGGGCATCCGCTGTCCGCGGTGGTTTTTCCCACCCGGGTGCTGGCCAGTTTGGGGATCGAAACCCTGATCGTGACCAATGCCTCCGGCAGCCTGCGCGAAGAACTCACCCCCGGCTCGATCGTGCTGCTGACCGACCATATCAACTTCATGGGCAGCAACCCCCTGATCGGGGAAAACGACGAGAGCCTGGGCGAACGCTTTCCCAGCCTCAATCAGCCCTACGATCCCGACTACGGGCAAAGCTGCGCTTTGATCGCGGCACGCGCCGGAATCAAGCTGGACAAAGGCATCTACATCGCCGTGTCCGGCCCCAGCCTGGAAACCCGGGCGGAATGCGCCGCCTTTGCCAGCCTGGGAGCGGACCTTGTGGGCATGTCCACCGTTCCGGAGGTGATCGCCGCCCGCCATGCCGGGATGAGGGTTCTGGCCTTTTCCGTGGTGACCAACTACAGCAATCTGTTCCACGACCGGGCCCATTCCCAAGAGGAGATCCGCGCCAACGCGGACGAGGCCTCAGCCCAGCTCATCACCATCATCACCGAGTTCGTAAGTGGCCTGAAGTGACCGCGCTGGATATTTTCATTGACACCTGAGGCATGGCCAGATAAAAGGAAAAATCGATTTAAATGCAACAAGCACAGGAGTGACCGATGGCAGCTAAACCATTGACAGAAAAGAAACTTAAGAAGTTCGAAGAGATCATCCAGAAAGAACTGAAGGAAAGCGTTGCCTACGTCGAAGACATAAACAAAGACCAGAGTATTGGGGCCCGCGAAAGCAGCGGCGACCTCTCTTCCTATGCCTACCATCAGGCGGATCAGGGTTCGGACACGAACCTGATGGAACAGACCGTGATGCTGATGGAGCAGGAACGCGACAAGATCCGCCAGCTGAACGACGCCCTGCGCAAGATCTACGACGGGAACTTCGGGGTCTGCGAGATGTGCGGCGAAAGCATCAACGAGAGCCGGCTGGAGATCATACCTTACGCCAAGTATTGCATCAACTGCATGGAAAAGATGGAAGACAAGAAGCGCCGGCAAAAAAAATAGAGCATGGAACGACCGAAAAGATATCCCGCCTTCATCATCATGGCCGCCGTGATCATTCTGGATCAGGTGACCAAGATCCTGGTGCGGGCAAACATCCCCATGGGCAAATGGATCACGGTGGGCGGGAAGCTGTGGGGCGATTTCCTGCAGATAGGCCACCTGGAAAACACGGGGGCGGCTTTCAGCCTGTCGTTGCCCAATCCACTTTGGAACAAGGCATTTTTTATTGGCACCTCGGTGCTGGCCGTGGCCTTCATCCTCTGGCTGCTGAGCCGCGCCACCCACAAGATCCAGGTGGTGGCTTTCGGTTTGGTGCTGGGCGGCGCCATCGGCAACAACCTCATCGACCGGCCGATCTTCGGCGCGGTCACCGATTTTATCAGTTTTGACATCCCCGACCTGATCAAGGGCATGGAGCGGTTCCCCGTGTTCAACGTGGCCGACAGCGCCATCTTCTGCGCCATGTGCCTGCTGATCGTGGACATGATCTTCATAAGTGGGAAGCAGGCCCCCTCGCCGGCGCCGCTTCCGGACCCCGAACTAAATTTACCAGACAAGGAGCAATAGATGAGATACGTTTTGCTATGCGTTATGGCGCTGGCCGTCTCCGGACTGATGTTCGCAGAGGTGCTGAGCTGCTATGACGTCCAGTACACCACCCAGGCCAACGGCGCCTCACCTTACATGGGCAGCGTGGTTACGGTGGAAGGCATCGTGGTGGCTGAAGTGTTTTACACCGGCACCAGCACCACCAACAAAGGGTTCGTGATCTCGGACCCTGAGGGCGGTCCCTGGAGCGGACTTTTGATCTTTACGAACCAGTACGCCCCCCAGCGCGGCGACAAGGTCCAGGTCACCGGCACCATCGCGGAGTATTATGAATTCACCGAAATGTCGCCCACCACGAGTTTTCAGGTGCTCAGCCCGGGCAATCCCCTGCCTCCGGCGACTCTGATAACCACAGGCAGCCTCACCGGCGCGAGCGCCGAACAGTGGGAAAGCGTGTTCGTGAAGGTGGAAAACGTGAATATCACCGCCACTCCGAACAACTATGGCGAGTTTAACGTGAATGACGGCAGCGGCGCCTGCCAGATCGACGACCAGTGTTTCCCCCGCAGCGGCTTTTCCTGGCCGCAGATGAGCGTGGGTCAGAACTGGGCACGCATTCAGGGTGTGGTGGATTATTCCTTCAACTATTTCGGCCTCAATCCCCGCGAAATGGCCGACCTGGTGCAGATCGACGACGTTTCCAACGCCACCGTGCGCGTGCAGACCACCAACGCCGAGATCGACACCCCGGTGGATATGAACATCCTCACCTCCCGCATCAAACCTGAATGGGGTGTTTCCTCCTACAGCGCCTACATCCGGCTCGACCCGGACAAAGTGCATTTCAACGGCATCAAGATCGATGATACCATGACCGCTTTCGAGCCGCTGCATTGGATCTCGGCCGCCGGCGATTCGCTCTATGTATCCTTTCAGTCGCAGGAACCCGTCACCTCCGGCGCCGACGACCAGGTGCTGTTCAAGCTCGATCTCACCCCCACCAGTTACGGTGAATCGGTGGTCCAGCTGGTCTCCTTTTTCTACGACACCACGCCGATCCAATCCATCAACGGCGGCAAGCTGCTGGTTCCCATCCGCACCAGCATCGCTTGGCTGAACGTGACCAACCCCAACAATTCCCGCAACATCTTCAACCCTGAACTGAACGAGAAGCTAACCATCGAATATGGCTGCAAGACCTCGACCGCGGGCATCAACGTGAAGGCGATCGTGCGCATCTACGACGCGCAGGGACGCTTGGTGGCCACCCCCGTGAACCGCAATATCAGCAACGCCCTCGGCATCGAAAGTTTCCAGTGGGACGGCCGCGACCAAACGATGAACCGGCTGCCCATCGGCCTTTACTATTGCCAACTGGAAGTGATCGAACGCAGCACCGGCCTCAAGGAAACAACGGTGCAGCCGCTGGTCATCAAATCCATACTCAAATAAGCTCCGGGAGAAAGAATAATGAAAAAGTTGATTTTCATCGCCCTCATCCTGATCCAGACAGCCTTGCTGCTGGCTGTGTTCGATGATTACTTTCCCTCAGCCCGGGCCCGTGGCATGGGCGGAGCTTACACCGGCGTGGCGGATGACGTGAACTCCCTCTATTTCAATCCTGCCGGCCTGGCGAACGTTAAACTGGAAGCCCAGGTGGGTTTCAGCCGCCTCTATGGCAGACCTTTTTCGGAATACAAGACCGCCGCTCTGGGCGTGAAACTGCCCAAGAAATTGGGGACCCTGGCCTTCGGCGCCAGGCTCTTCGACGTGGCTTTCGAAGAGGAAAACCTGATGAGCGAACAGATCTGGACCGCCGGCCACGCCTTCGATCTGCAGAATGACATCCATTCCCAGATCAGCGTGGGCTACAGTGTGAACTACCATCGCCTGCAATTCATCGATGAAGAGTCCGACGACGCGATCGGCGTCGATTTTGGCGCCACCGCTTTCCTGCATGGCCGCACCAAGCTGGGTTTCAGCGTGAGCAACCTCAACCAGGCCGTGATGGGCGAAACCAACCAGAACGTCCTGCCCAGCAAACTGGCCCTGGGTATTTCCTACATTCCCTATGAAAACGTGATCACCAGCCTTGAAGTGAAGAAAGACTTCGCCAAGGAAACCGAGTTCATGGGCGGCGTGGAAGTACGTCTCTTCGAGCCTTTGGCCGTGCGGTTCGGCGTGCACTCCAACCCCGCCACGTGGAACGCCGGCATCGGCCTCAACGTTCAGGGCATCGAGCTCGACCTTTCCTATTCATCCCACGCGGTTCTGCCCGGTACTCTCTACGGAAACCTCGGCTACAAATTCTGACAAGGAGCCTCCCATGGCCGGATCAATCATCAAAAAACTGCTGCCCGCCTTCCTGCCTGTGGCTTGGGAACTGATAAACAACATCAAGCGGGACGTGAACCACAACAACAAGATCAAAAAGTTTGACGAATCCGAAGAAAAACTGGCCACCATCGAAAACCTGATCATTAAAGTGGAAAAGAAGGCCCTGATCAACCGCGAGGAGATCAAGAGCTTCAAAAGCCATTTCTACATCTGGGCGGCGATCAATTCCGCCCTGCTGATCGCGGTCTTCG
This sequence comes from uncultured Candidatus Cloacimonadota bacterium, assembly GCA_964631015.1. Taxonomy (GTDB): domain Bacteria; phylum Cloacimonadota; class Cloacimonadia; order Cloacimonadales; family Cloacimonadaceae; genus Syntrophosphaera. The sequence goes on from CAZVXH010000070.1 coordinate 8,048, forward strand.
TGAAGCTGTTTTTCTTCTGATCCCCAGTCTGCCCCGCGAATCCCGGCTTTCCCGTCCCCTGCGGGCGGGTGGGCCGGGGTTTCTTCTTTCACGCCGGTCGAAGCCAGGCTTGGCTTTGCTGCACCGGCGTTTATATTATCCCTAAAAATCATCTGAACAAAGGATAACAACATGGCCAAGACCAAACTCAAAGGAAACCCCGTAAACACTTCAGGACGCCTGCCCCGCCTGGGCATGCGGGCCAAGGATTTCGTTCTCACCGCCAACAATTTGGCAGACATGACCCTGGCGGACTTTGCCGGGAAAAAGATCCTGCTCAACGTCTTTCCCAGCGTGGACACCTCTGTCTGCGCCATGAGCGTGCGCACCTTCAACGCCGAGGCGGCCAAGGTGAAAAACGCCGTCATCCTCTGCGTTTCGCGGGACCTGCCGTTCGCCCTGGGGCGCTTTTGCGGTGCCGAGGGGATCGACAGAGTGATCACGCTCTCCGAACTGCGGAACCGCGATTTCGGCCGGAATTACGGCCTGGAAATGATCGACGGCCCCATGGCCGGATTGCTGGCCCGGGCGGTGATCGTGCTGGACGCCGAAGGCAAGGTGGCCTACACCGAGCTGGTGGACGACATCACCCACGAACCGAACTACGCCGCGGCCATCAAAGCCCTCAAGAAATAAGACTCAAATTCAGATGGAGTGGCTGGTACTGTCTTGATCCAATAGCCGGGAACCCCGGGGATATTGAAGCCATACTGTTCGGCCGTTAAGGCCCTGTCTCGAGACCTGGATATACCTCCCGCCTGATACCCGCATTGGATGCGAGGATCAGGCGTGAGGCAGGAGAGGTTGATGGACGCGAGTGCTTGGGGCTGGGTTTATCAGGCCTGTAGCTCTTCTCCGGGTTTGAGGGGCAGACAAATTTTGCCCATCATCCTCACCTGGGCGGCAAAATCCTCCGGGTCCGCGTTCACCACAGGCCAGGTGTTGTAATGCATGGGTACCACCACGCGCGGATCCACGAACTCCACCGCTTTCAGGGCGTCTTCGGCCCCCATCGTGTAGTTGTCGCCGATGGGCACCAGAAAGTAGTCCACGCGGTTCATTTCCCCGATCAGTTTCATGTCGTAAAAGAGGCCGGTATCGCCGGCGTGATAGAGGCAAACGTTGTCCATCCAGATCAGGATCCCGGCGGCGAGTCCGGCGTAATGGCCGTCTGGGGTTTGGCTGCCGTGCAGGGCGGGGGTCAGTTTCACCCGGCCAAAGGGAAAAGCGTGGCTGCCGCCGATCTGCATCGCGTGAGTCTTTAAGCCTTTTCCGGCCAGATATCCGGCCAGTTCGGCCACACAGATTACCAAGGCTCCGCAGCGGGTGGCGATCCTGGCCGTGTCGCCAAGATGGTCGCCGTGGGCGTGGGAGAGGATAATGTAATCGGCGTTCACCGTGTCGGCTTTGACCGGCGCTTGCGGATTGCCGTCCAGATAGGGATCGATCAGCACGGTCTGGCCGGAAGCGCTCACCAACGAGAAAGCGGAGTGGCCGAAATAGCTTAGTCTCATCTCAAAACTCCAAATTTGGATTTTAGCAAGGCTTGGGGGTATCCGCCCTGAAGTCAAGCACAAATTTTCCCCTCCCCGCGCCGGATATTGTTCTTGACAGAAACCCGCCCCTCCGGATTTTTGCACCAGCGTGCGCCCTTGGCTCAATTGGATAGAGCATCTGACTACGGATCAGAAGGTTGGGGGTTCGAATCCCTCAGGGCGTGCCATCTTTTTCCTTGCCAGCAATCGCTGGCTTTTTTTTATGGTCTGACAATGGACAACCCTACCCAGAGCAGAGCGGGCGCTTGGAAAGACCTGCGCCAAATCTACGCCATCATGTTCCGTTACTGGCCCCTTTTGGTCACTGGACTGCTGGCGACACTGCTCTACGCCATTTTCAGCGGCATCAGCGTAACCTTGGTGATCCCCCTGTTCGACTACGTTTTCAAGCCTGGCGGCGGCAAGCTCCTTTACACCGACTTAAGCGGCTTCCTGGGGGCGCTGGGTTCGGCCTGGAGCACTTTCTGGCAAAGCTCCGGCGGTGTATTCTCGCTTGACGGCCTGGCCCCGCTTTGGGAAGAGATGCAAAAGATCATGCTGGCCACCGATTCCCTGGCGCTGCTTTACGCGCTCTGCCTCTTCGTGGTGGTGGTGATCCTGCTCAAAAACATCTTTTTTTACCTCCAGCGAGTTCTCTTTATCAAGCTGCGCGGAAACACCATCCGCGACCTGCGGGAAATGATGTTCGCCCGCTACATGGGCCAGTCGCTGGAATTCTTCCACCAGAACCGGATTGGCGACGCCATGGTGCGGATGGTGAACGACGCCGAGATCGTGAGCGAAAGCTTCATCAAGTCGCTGCTGGAAGGGATCCTGGATATTTTCACCATCCTCGTGTTCATGCGCGTGGCCCTGCTGCTCAGTCCCCGGCTCTTTCTCTACGGCCTGCTCGTGGTGCCGTTTTTCACCCTCTTCGTGGGCTGGCTGGGCAAGCAGATCAAAAAGAATTCCCAGCGCATCCAGGCGCATCTTTCCACCATGTTTTCCACGGTGGAGGAGGCGCTGAACAGCATGAAGATCGTGAAAGCCTTTCGCCGCGAGGACAGCGAGCTCCGCGATTTCAGCCGGATCAATTCCGCCTACGTGCGTTTCTGGAAACGTGCCCAGTACTACTTGTCCCTGAGCGTACCGCTGTCCGAACTGAACACTGTGTTCACTGCCGTGATCGTGATCATTCTGGGCGGCAGGATGATCCTGGCCCCCGGTTCCGGCTTTTCCCTGGGCGATTTCACCGCCTTCCTCTTCGCCATCTTTTCTCTGCTCCATCCCTTAAAAAACCTTACCCAGATCTACTCCGACGTCAAAAAAGCCCTGATCTCCCTCAACCGCGTCTTCTTTGTGCTGAACCGCGAAGCGACGGTGAAGGAAGCCCCGGACGCCCTGGCCAAAGACGGCTTCAGCTCCGGGATCGAGTTCGACCACGTCAGCTTTTCCTACAGTGAGAACCGCCTCGTGCTACGGGATGTGAGCCTGACCGTGCGCAAGGGCGAAAAGATCGCCATCGTGGGCGCCAGCGGCGGCGGCAAGACCACCCTGGCCAACCTCTTCAACCGCATGTACGACGTTAGCTCCGGCGCCATCCGCGTGGATGGCACGAACATCCGCCAGCTCAGGCTGGACGACCTCCGCCGCCTCTTCGGCGTGGTAACCCAGGACAGCGTGCTCTTCACCCGCTCCGTGAGGGCCAACATCGCCTACGGCGCGCTGGAAGAGCTTTCGGACGAACAGGTCCGTGCCGCGGCCAGGATCGCCCACGCCGAGGACTTCATCCTCCAGTTTCCCTCCCAGTATGACGAAGTGCTGCAAACCAAGGGCGCCAACCTCTCCGGCGGCCAGAAACAGCGCCTCTGCATCGCCCGCGCCATCGTGGGCGATCCCCCCGTCCTGATCTTCGATGAAGCCACCAGCGCCCTCGACACCGAAAGCGAACAGCTGGTGCGGGAGGCCATCGATGCCGCCACCCGAAACCGCACCGTGATCATGATCGCCCACCGCCTCTCCACGGTGCTCCAGGCCGACCGGATCGTGGTTTTGGAACAGGGCCAAATCGTCGGCCAGGGCAGCCACGAAGAGCTGCTGCGCTCCTGCCCCCGCTACCGGAAACTCTACGCCGCCCAAGATCAGGAATGAGCCCGGAAACTTTCCCGCCCCCGGCCCTGGTTGACGGCCATTGCCACCTGGCCAACCTCAGCCTGCTGCTGCCCCTGGAACCCCTTTTGGAAGAAGCCGCGCGCCAGGGCGTAACGCGCTGGCTGTCCTCCGCCCTCACCCGCGGGGAAGTCCGATATTATCTGAACCATCCCCGCCCGGAGATCAGCTTCAGCGCCGGGATCCATCCCAATTACGACGACTGTGACCTCAGTCTGGAAGACATCGCCGCCCTCTGCGCCGAAAACCGGATCTGGGCGGTGGGGGAGATCGGCCTCGACCGCAACGGCCCTCCGCTGCATCAACAGGAGCGGATCTTCATCCAACAGCTGGAACTCGCTGCCGAATACGGTTTGCCCGTGGTGCTGCACATCGTGGGGCACCAACAGCGGGCCTACGAGATCCTGGGCAGATACCACCTGCGCCAGCTGCTGCACGGCTATGCCGGAAGCCTGGAAGGATTCAGGCTGCTGACCCGGCTGAACAGCTGGTTCACCGTTAGCGAAAGGATCCTGCGGCCGGATAAACACGCCCTGCTGCGGGAAATGCTGGCCGGGGGCCGTTACCTCGCGGAGACCGACATCACCCGGCATTACGTGGAGGGAAACGAGCCCAACCCGCTGTTGAGGCTTCCGGGCGTGGTGAAACGCGCCTGTAACCTGGCCGGACTTTCCCGCGAGGACTTCGTGAGGGCGCAAAACGCCAGCCTCGCGGCGCTGCTGGAGCGCTCACATGGCTGATCCCGCCCTCAACCGCAGCGCGCTGCTCCTGGGCGAAGAGGCCCTGGCCAAGTTGAAAGCAGCCAGCGTCTGCGTGATCGGGCTCGGCGGAGTGGGGTCTTACGCCGTGGAAGCCCTCGCCCGGGCGGGGATCGGGCATTTCACCCTCATCGATTTCGACGTGGTGGGACCCACCAACCTCAACCGCCAGCTCCTCGCCCTGCGCGACACCATCGGCCAGGCCAAGGTGGATCTGGCCCGGCAGCGTATCCTGGCCATCAACCCGGAAGCGGAGGTCATTTGCCATCAGGAGTTTCTGGATGCCGCCAACCGCGCGGAACTGCTGGCCGGAGCGGATTTCTTCATCGACGCCATCGACAGCCTCGGCCCCAAGATCGGCCTGCTTGAATACGCCGTGCGCCAGGAACTGAAGCTCGTCTCCGTGATGGGCGCGGGCAACAGGCTTGACCCCACCCAGGTCCAGCTCACCTCCATCAAAAAGAGCCACAACTGCCCTCTCGCCCGCCGGGTGCGTAAGTTCCTGGGACGCAGAGGCATAAAGGCCGATTTTCCCTGCGTCTGGTCCTCCGAGCTCCCCCTGCGCCCGGAAGAGGAAGCCGATACCCCCGACGAGATCATCCTCCAGCGCGGCCGCCAACGCCAGACAGTCGGCTCCGTCAGCTATCTGCCCGCCATCATGGGCATGGTCGCCGCCAGTTGGGTGATCCGCCAGATCGCCCGCCAGTAAGTCTTGTTTCCACTTCTTCTGCCCGGAAGGGGTTTTCCCGTGCCTCGACCTGAGCGTTCATATCTCTATTGGTTATCCCCATCTGCAGGGATTACCAAAATGCCAGCGCCTTCAGGTGTAAACCCCCGCGAATATTTATCTCTTCTCACG
>CAZVXH010000071.1:0-13271 GCA_964631015.1 uncultured Candidatus Cloacimonadota bacterium
TCGTTCAGATGCTCCCAGGGATCGGGATGCAGCTGTTTCACGCCCAGGGCGATGCGGTGCAGGGCACGGTCGATCGAGAGGATCACGGCCTCGACTTCCTGTCCCTTGTGGTAAACCTCGCGGGGATGGTAGATGCGCTTGGTCCAGCTGATGTCGGAAATGTGGATGAGGCCGTCGATGCCGTCCTCGACCTCGACGAAAGCGCCGAAGGCGGTGAGGCTTTTCACGGCCCGGGTGATCACACTGCCGATGGGGTAATGATCTTCGATCGACAGCCAGGGATTGGCTTCCATCTGCTTCATGCCCAGGGAAATGCGGCGGTTTTCCTTGTCCAGTTCCAGAACGATGGCGTTCACAGTGTCGCCCATTTTTACGATCTTGCGGGCGTCTGTGACCTTTTTGGTCCAGCTCATCTCAGAGATGTGCACCAGGCCTTCCACGCCGGGTTCGAGCTCCACAAAAGCGCCGAAGGATTTCACGCTGACCACCTTGCCGCTGACGTGCACGCCCTCGGGAAATTTGATGGCCACGTTTTCCCAAGGATGCGGCACCAGCTGTTTGAGGCCGAGGGAAATCTTGTTGGTTTCAGGATCGAATTTTATCACTTTCACCTTCACCTTGTTGCCGATGTTGAGCATGTCGGTGGGGTGGTTGATCTTGCCCCAACTCATGTCGGTAAGGTGCAGGAGGCCGTCGATGCCGCCCAGATCGATGAAAGCGCCGTATTGAGTTATATTTTTCACTTCTCCGTCAAGCTCGGTGTCCACTTGGATGCGGGCCAGAAGTTCCTCGCGTTTGACGCTGGCTTCTTCTTCCAACACCATCTTGCGGGAGAGGATGATATTGCGGTGTTCCTCGTCGATGTTCATCACCTTGAACTGAAGTTCTTTGCCGATGAACTGGTCGAGGTTGGGAATGGGTTTGAGCGACATCTGGGAGCCGGGTAAAAAGGCTTCGATGCCCATCACGTTGACGATCATGCCCCCCTTCACGCGGCGCCGGATGGTGCCGGTGAGGATGGTGCCGTCTTGCGCGGCCAGCTTGATCAGCTCGATATTCTTGATGAAATCGGCTTTCCGCTTGGAGAGGGAGAGCCGGCCTTCGCCGTTGTCCAGATCGTTGATAAAGACCATGATGTGGGAATTGACTTCCGGGATGCCGGTGTATTCGAATTCGCTGAGCGGGATCGCTCCGTCGCTCTTGAAGCCGATATCGACAACCACGTCCTTATCGTTGACGCTCACCACGGTACCCTGTTTGATCTCGCCGCGCCGGAAGCTGGATTCATGCTCCTCGAGGAGGTTCATCAGCTCGTCGTCCGGATGCGTCGCCGCTGGTTTGGGCGCTTTGGGTTTGGGAGCCGGGACGGGTTCCGCGGCGGGAGTTTCAGGCTGAGCCTGCTCTTCGGCTGCGGGTTCTGCTGGGATCTCAGGCTGGGGTTCAGGCTCTGGGATCGTTTCGCCGGCTGGTTCCACGGGCGGTTCGGGCTGGAGTTCAGGTTCTACCTGCTCTTCAGCCGCCGGGGTCGCGGGGGTTTCAGCCTGAGGCTCAGGCTGTACATCTTCTTCGGCGGTAGGTTCCGCCGGGGTCTCAGGCTCGTCCGGGGTTTCCGGGCCGGCCTCTGCTGCTTCAGATTCTGTCATTACCTCGGCAATAGGTTCCGCTTCGGGTGCCGTTACTTCTTCAGTTGCTTTTGACGTCGTGCCTTCCCCTTCCTTCAGAATTTCTTCCGGAATGGGCTGGTCTTGGTTCTGATCATGATCTAACATGATTCCTCCTTATACGTGGGAATATCCTCCAAGCGGCTGACCGCCGTGGGGATCCCCTTTAATTTGAAAATCTGGTTGTAAACTTCCTGGATGGCCTCCTCCGGAGTGGAGGCCCCGGCGGCCAGGCCGATGCTGGCAGCGCCGTCGAGATCGGATAAGGTAAGCTCGTCAGCATTCTCCACATGCAGGCTGCGGGTTTCGCGCCGACAGAGGTCGTGCAGCATCCTGGTGTTCGAGCTGTTGCGGCCGCCGATCACGATCATCAGGTCCGAAACTTTGGCCAGGGCCACAGCCGCCTCCTGGCGCAGGGTGGTGGCGGAGCAGATGGTGTTGAAAACTATGAGTTCCAGGCAGCGAGGCAACACGCTCTGGACCAGGGACTGCAGATTGGACAGCTTCTGGGTGGTCTGGGAAACCACGCACAGGGTTTTCCAGGATGCGTCGCCGGGAAACTCGCCGGGCCGGAGCACCCGGGTGAGAGAATTGCCGTAGGAAAGCATTCCCTTCACTTCAGGATGTTCGGGATCGCCGAGGATAAGCACCGGGACGTCAGGTTGGGAAGCCACCAGTTGCTGTGCCCGTTCCACGTAGGGGCAGGTGGCGTCGATGATCTGGTGGTTGCCCGCTTGCAGGGTGGCCAAGTCCTGTTTGGAAACGCCGTGGGAACGCAGCACCACTTTGGTTCCGCTGCTCAGCCCGGCCGCATCGGTACTGGTGATCCCTTCAGAGGCCAGCTCGCTCACGATGCGGGGATTGTGGATCAGTTCGCCCAGGGTGCGCACTTCACCGCCGTCAGCTTTGGCCTCACGGGCCATGCGGAGGGCGCGGCGGACCCCAAAACAGAAACCGGAATGCCCGGCCAGGAGAACTTTCATATCCCCTCCAGCCTTGCCAGGACCAAGCTGTAAAGCGTATCCACCTGCTCGTCCACGCTCATGGCGCCGGTATCCACCACGATGGCGTCCGCGGCGATGGCCAGAGGCGCTAGAGTCCTGTTCGCGTCGTTGCGGTCGCGTTCTTCCAGCTCTTTGAGTACCGCGGCGAGATCTTGCTCCACGCCTTTCTTTTGCAGTTCCAGCCAGCGACGGCGGGCCCTAACCCCGGCAGAGGCGGTGAGGAAGAACTTGATGTCGGCATCGGGGAACACAAAGGTGCCGATGTCTCGCCCGTCCAGGATCACGCCGCCCCCGGCACCCAGGGCGCGCTGGAGCTCCACCATGCGGTAACGCACGGCGGGCAGAGCGGAAATGTCTGAGGAAAGTTTGGAAATGTCATTGGCGCGGATGTCCTCCGAAACGTCCCTGCCTCCCAGAAGGATCACATTCTTTTTGCCGGAGGTTTCGATCCGGACGTCGATGTTTTTCAGCAGGGAGGCGATGGCTTGGTCATCATCAAGGCTGACACCGCTGAGTTTGGCCTGCAAAGCGCAGGCGCGGTACATCGCGCCGGTATCCAGATACACGTAGCCCAGCCGGAGCGCCAAACGCTGGGCGGTGGTGCTCTTGCCGGAGGCCGCGGGGCCGTCGATGGCGATGATCAGTCTCTCTTCCATACCATTTTTTCCTATCCTGCCACATTTTTATGCCCCAATTTTGCGTCAATCCTTTTTTTGGTATCACCGGAGAGGGGGATCCACGCTTAAAAAAGTTCGCCGCGGAATGGACCAAGAATAGATCAGGTAAAGGCGCGGAAAAAGAGAAAACAGGTTTGGAAAAAGTAGCTAACCACAGGGAAAAGCAGAGTATGGCAGAGCAGAGCGAGGGGCGTTACCTGAAACATGAGCTTCAGCTTATTGGTTGCCGGAATTTACTCCGAGGCGCAAAAAAGTGGCTCTCTTGCAAATCGAGTGGATAGGGCAGTCGAACCACAGATTTGGGGTGGCAAAATCTGTTTGCCACAGTGAGCGGAGCTCACTTTAGCCAGTTTGCTGTCTCTGCCGAACAGATTTCGGCAGCCCCCTTTATTGTACGTGATCAAGATGCCCTCGCCCCTCCACCAAATTTGAAAGAGAGCCAAAAAAGCTTTGTCAGAACAGAGGGACAGCTATGTATGCGGACTCGCGGGAGTGCCTAATTCAATGGATGGCGGTCACCCGAAAAAAGCTGCGGGATCGATCCAGGGTGATCTCCAGTTCCAAGGCTGAGGTTTCGGCCACAAAGATATACACGCCGTCAGGTTCTTCCGCCGCTTCCACCCTGTAGCTGGAGGCACCATTTACCGCCTGCCAACTGAGCCGAAGGCCACCATCAGAGCGGATGATGAGAGGTTCCGGACTGTCCACACTTGTGGTGACGCTGATTTCATTGGAATCGTCGAAGCTACCGTAGCCCAGGTCGGCGCGGACCACGTAATGGTAAATTTCGCCCGGGGCCAGGCCTGTAACCGCTGCAGACGTTGCCAATCCGACAGCCAGATTTTCGTATCCGGGTAGGTAAGTTATAGTATCCAGTGTGTGCCAGCCCAAATTGAAATAAGTATCTCTGGGAAAGCTGATCCACTGCGTGGCCAGAGTGGGAAAGTCGCTGTCCGGATTGGTCTCAATTCCAGCGATGACAGTGCTTTTACGGACAAGGGTCCGGTCTCTGGTGACCAAATCTCCTGTGCCCCACTGAGTTCCAGGGTCGGTGCCGATCCGGCCGATAAGGTCCACAAAAGCATTGGTAGAGATCTTTCTCAGGGCCATCTGGTCATCGCCGTCGAAGCTGGCAACGGTGGATGTGGTTTCGGCTCTGTCCAGAACTGCAACAATGGAGTTTGGATTGGCGATCACAGAAACCTCGCCGTTGTGCAGAATGCCTTCCAGATCCAGGGTTTGGGTCGGGTTGGTGGCCGCGGCTGCGTAATATTCCACCCGGTAATCGCTAAGGTCTACCTCGGAACCAGTTCCGTTGAAAATCTCCAGTGCTTTTGTGTTGCTGGAACCTTCCAAACACTCCGAGAAAAAAAGCTCACTTGCGGGGCCGGAATTCTCTGTTTGATACACATCCAGCCAATAACCACTCGCGCCGGGAACCTCTTCCCAATTGGCGGTGAAACCAGTGGAAGAGATGCTTGTCGCGTCTGTGGCAACTGTCTGCCCCGGAAAATCTTCAATATCCCCGAACATGGCCGCGCAAGCCACAGCGGCCTTGATCACCTCGGCGCAGTAAACCGGGTCCAGATTGCCGATCGAATCCGCGATCGAGTGGTAATTGGGGCAGAAGTCGGATTCGAAAAAGTAGATCACGTTGTAGCCGTGCTTGAAGTAGGAATAGCTGTCGCTGTTGGATTGGTTTAAAGCGCCGTTGTAGGCATCCAGAGAAGTGTACTGCTCCGTTACCGCTGTCGCGAAATCCGTGTACTCCAGCGATCCGTCGTAGGGCATCAACCTCACCTGCCATTCCGAGGGAGCGTGGGCATTGTTGGCGATCATGTCGAAGTTCATCATCAGACGGATGTCCAGATCGGTCTGCCAGGCCAGGGCGGCGTTGTTGTTGGAACCGTGCAGGCCAAACTCCTCTGCCGCAAAGGTAACGAAACGGATCGAGACTTTGGGCTGATAGCCGCTTTGCATCATCACCCGCGCCATTTCCAGGGCGGCTACTGTCCCGCTGGCGTTGTCATCAGCGCCGGGGGCGAAATTATACGGGTCGTTGCTGGTGGAATCGTGATGGCCGCCCACGATGATGTATTGATCTGGGTTAACGCTTCCGGGAATGGTGGCGACAACATTGTACTGATCATAAGTAACGCCTCCGGAGGTCCAGTTAAACTGCTCCAGCTGCGAATCAGCGATGCCGTAACTCTGGAATTTATGCTGGATCCACTGAGCCACCTGTAGTCTGTTTGAGGCTTTGGCGTATCGCGTTTGGAAGTCCTGCAAGCTTCGCAAACTGGCCAGCACTGAATCCGCGCTAACGCTGGCCACCAATTGCGCCACGTCCGTACGGAATTCACCGGTCCAGGGCGGAAGAGCTTTTGAGGCTGTCACACGCAGGGGGGAGAGGCTCAATTCGATGAACGGGATGGAGATCAGTTCACGCAGGGTCGCGTCATCCAGATCGCTGGCTACCAGCCACCCGGCATCCATCTCCAGCAATATCTTTCCGGCCTTCTTTAGCTCCATGGGATTTGTTTCCCCGGGCCCACCGAAGAGGTAGAGATGCTGGCGGGGCGGATATTCAGACAGTAGCAAAGCGCTTGGAAATGCGGCTCCGGGCGCGTCTGGAGCCACAGCTATCACCTGGTTGGCATCGTAGTGCAGGATGGAGTAACCGGCTTCGCTGAGGGCGAGGACGCTGGCACGCAGGTCCCGCTCCGGATAAGCATTCCGCAGCGCGGAAACCGGGATGCCCAGGATCGCGGATTGAGCGCTCAGGCCTGTTGCCAGCAAGAGCAGGCAGATCATCAGATGTTTTGTCATGGCAATCCTCCCTGATGTGGGTCCGGGCCTCAGTTGGAGCCGCCACGCAGGAATTTTTTGTTGGGGGTTAGCACGTTTTCGCTGGCTTTGCGGATGATCAGGGTCAGCGCGTCCGGTGAGATGTTCACCGCCGCGGCGATCTCCGCCAGCCTTTGTTTTTCCCCCAGTTCCAACCGGCCGTCGATCAGGGTTACGCACACGATCTGCTCCAGCAGGGCAAATTTGTCGTTGTCCTGCTGGGTGGCGTAATGTTTGCAGATCGCTTTGACGCGTTTTTTGATCTCGGCGGCGTTTTGGTATTTCAGATAGATCTCGGGCTGGGTAGTGTAGTCCGAGATCCAGTCGAAGAGCAGGTTCCACTTGGCTTCCAGGCTGTCTTCGTCGAAAGTGGCCATGTAGAGGCCCACCGCGGCCAGGAACTCCACTATCTTCTGGTCTTTTTCCTTTTTGGGCCTGGTTTCCAGCAGTGCCAGCAGGTCTGAGACACGGGCGTCGACCTGGTCCCGGGAGAGGGGTTTGGCAACAGGCTGGGGCGCCAGTTCGGATTCAGCGAAGTGCATCAGCGACTGGATCCTGATCATGGAATTGGGATGGGAGGAATAGAGGTCGCCGACTCCGATCTCCCGGATCCGGTCCAGCTGCTTCAGATACTCCGCGGCCACGAAGTTCAGATGTTCCTGCGAAAGTCCGCAGGTCAGTTTGAAAAAGGTGTTGGTGACCACGTGGATGTCCGGCATGGCGATGTAACCGACGCGGTCGGCGCTGATCTCGGCGTACTTGATGAAGCGCAGATAATGCAGGGTGATCATGGCCGGCAGCCGCTCCCCCTCGCTCTTGTTCAGAAACCGCTTCACCACGTCCAGTTTGTTGTGGTCATAGATCAGATGGCCGATCTCGTGGCCGATCACAAAGCGGAGTTCGTCATCGTTCATCTGCTGGATGAGGGCGGAGGTAAAACAGATGATATTGGGCACATAGTCGTAGCCGTTGATGGAAAAAGCGTTGATCTCAGCGGAGGACTGCAGGTAAAAATCGATCTTTTCAGCTACGCCCAGCTTGGTTTGGATCTCGTTGCAGATGCTGTAGATGCGCGGCGCGATGGGCTCGCTGAGCAGAACGGTGTTCGAAAGCATCTCGTTGGTTATGGCCTCCACCTCGTCCCGGTTGTCAAAAATGTCGTAATATTGCTCCAGGGCGAAATCTTTTTCCAGCACCCGTTCAATTTCTGTTTCCGCGGAGTATCTGATTTTGGCGAAATCGTAAGGCCCTGCCGCCTTCTTGGGTATTGCTTTCATGTGTTCTCCTGATCTGTATTGGTTCTCCAACGGCCGTGATCAAAAACCTGTTTCAGCGCTTCCCAGGGAGCAATTTGTCTCAAGGTTTGGAGGTTGGAGAGGATAAATTTCACCAATGACCGGGGGTGATTTGTGTCAAGGTAAAACGGCCGGCTGGGGCGTTCCGGGGCAAAAAAACCCCGCCGGGTTGGCGGGGCTTAGCCATTTATATACCGATAATCTTCACCAGTACGCGCTTGCGGCGCATACCGTCGAATTCTCCGTAGAAGATCTGCTCCCAAGTACCGAGGTCCAGCTTTCCCGCCGTGACCGCGACCACCACCTCGCGTCCCATCAGCTGGCGTTTGAGGTGCGCGTCGGCGTTGTCCTCAAAACCGTTGTGGGCATATTGCGAGTGCGGCTTTTCCGGGGCCAGGCGTTCCAGCCAGTTCTCGAAATCCTGATGCAGTCCGCCTTCGTTGTCATTGATGAACACCGAGGCGGTGATGTGCATGGGATTCACCAGGCACAGGCCTTCTTTGATGTCACTTTCGCGCACGCAGTCCTCCACCTCGGCAGTGATATTCAAATACTCCCTGCGTTTGGCGGTGTTGAACCACAATTCTTTGCGAAAGCTAAGCATCAGCTGATCGGTTTTTTTTCCAGTTCGCTGGCAAGTTCAGCCGCGTTGTCGAACACGTATTCCGCGCCGGCTTTTTCCAGAACTTCCCTGCCGCAGTAACCCCAGGCTGCGCCGATGGAGATCATGCCGGCGTTCTTGGCGGTTTCCACATCCACGGGTGAATCACCCAGGAGGGCGATGTTCTCGGGTTTGCATTTCAGCCTTTCAGCCAGTTCCAGCGCGCGGGTGGGGTCCGGTTTGGAGGGTTTGTCAGGCTGTTCGCCGCTGTAGATGCCGAACGGGTTTTTGCCCTGATTGATCATCGCGCCACGGAAATAGTGACGGATCATCTTCTTGGTGAAATAGTGGACCTTGTTGGAAAGGATTGCCACCTTGATCTTGTGGGAGACGCAGAGTTGGATCAGATACAGGATTCCCGGGTAGGTCTTGGTGTGCAGGAACCAGCTTTCCTCATAGTTGACCCAGAACTTTTCTGCCACAGCTTCCACTTCAGCTTGTTTTCTGCGTGACGCTGGCATTGATCTTTCGGTCAGCTTAAATAGCCCATCGCCCACAAAATCCTTGTATGCCTCCAGCTTGTGCTCGGGCAAACCGCTCTCGGCCAAGGCCTTGTTCATGCTTTCAGCGATGTCCTGCAGGCTGTCCAGCAGGGTTCCGTCAAGGTCGAATATCACGGCTTTGATTTTGTGTTTCTTTTTCATTTGTTCGCACTTCCTTCGTTGGATATATGTAATGGTTTGGAGTTCTCCCCCGCAAAAAGAGCTACGTGCGGGAAAGGAATTTCGATGTGGTTGGCTTCGAAAGTATCCTTGATGCCGATCATCAAAGAAGTTTTAAGATTCAAAAATTCTTCAGTTTTGCCCCAGACGCCCATCAGAAAATCAATTCCCAATTCGCCGAAATTTTCCACACTGATCACTGGAGCGGGATCCTTCAGAGCCAGCGGTTCCGCCGCGGCGACTCCGGCCAGAAGTTCGCTCACCTTGCGCAGATCCTCTTGGTAGGCTACTCCGACCTTGATGTTCACCCTCCGCACCGGGTAGCGGGTGAGGTTGGTCACTTCGGTCTTGATCATCGTCTCGTTGGGGACGCGTACGAACAGGTTTTCCGCTGTTCTCAGCTTCAGCGACAGCAGGTCGATGCTTTCAATGGTCCCGCGGTTGCCGCTGACCTCGATCAGGTCGCCCACCATAAAAGGTTTCTCCGAGATCAGGAAGATCCCGCTGATGATGTTCGACACGCTGGTCTGCGAGGCAAAACCAATGGCGATCCCCACCACCCCGGCCGCGCCCAGCAGCGCCGAAAGCTTGAAGCCAAGCTCGTTCAGAACATTCACCGTCAAGATCAATACGCTGATGTAATAGACAAAGCGTACCACCAATTGCTCGCTTTGAGGAGAAAGCCTGTTTTGGACAAGTTTCCGCGCCAGCCTTCGCGCCAACACCACCAGCGGAATGCCAATGGCCAGCGCCAAAAACACTCTCAAGACCACGTTTAGTCTTTCCGGTGTTACATACTGGCTGAATATGTTTGCTATGTCCATGTAGTGAATTATGACTCCTGTTGAATATAAATCGGGCGATTGGTGAAACCACTATTTTGAATATCTATCATTTGTCTATCTTTTTTTTATAAGTTACTCCATTTCCACTTAAAACCAAACCAAACTTGACATTCCGGGCGGGTTGGTGAGACTGGCATCCATACTCTCAGCCAAGGAGCAGCAATGAAAATAGCCCAGATTGTCGGCGCCCGGCCCCAGTTCGTAAAACTGGCCCCGCTTTCGCGCTTGATCCGAGCCAGCCACACCGAGATAATCATTCACAGCGGGCAGCATTACGACATCCAGATGAACGATGTTTTCTTCCGGGACATGCTGATCCCGGAGCCGGATCACAACCTAAACATCGGTTCCGGCAGCCAAGCCGTGCAGACAGCTGAGATCATGGCCGCCCTAGAACCTGTGCTGACGGGGGAAAAACCGGACTGGGTGATCGTATACGGCGATACCAACACCACTCTGGCGGCCGCTTTGGCCGCGGCCAAACTCGGCCTCAGAACTGCTCACGTGGAAGCCTGCCTGCGCAGCTTCAACCGCGCCATGCCGGAAGAGATCAACCGCGTGGTGGCCGATCACCTTTCCGATATGCTTTTTTGCCCCACCCTCACGGCCATGGAGAACGCCCGCCGCGAAGGTCTGCTGGATCAAGCCCGCCTGGTGGGCGACATCATGACCGACAGCCTGAAACTGGGTTTGGAACTGGCTGAGGGATATTCCGACATTCTGGCCGAGCTCTCCCTCGAGGCGGGAAGGTTTTCGCTCTTAACCCTGCACCGGCCGTACAATGTGGACGATCCCGGCCGGCTGGAGCACATCCTGAAAGCTCTGAACAGTCTGGGCAAAACCATCGTGTTTCCCGTTCATCCCCGCACCCGCAACGTTATGGCGCGGTTCGACCTGCAGAGCTTTCCCCATCTGCGCTGCGTCGAACCCCTTTCCTACCTGGATTTCATCAGCCTGATGGGCGCGGCGGAAATGATCCTCACCGATTCCGGCGGCATCCAGAAAGAGGCTTACATCATCGGCAAACCTTGCGTTACCCTGCGCTCCGAAACCGAATGGACCGAAACCGTGACCAGCGGCTGGAACCTCCTCTTGCCCGTCGATTCAGCAGCCTTTCCCGCCGCGATCCAAAACTTCAGCGTGCCTGCTGAACATCCCGACCTCTTTGGCTCAGATGTTTCCGGCAAGATCCTGGATTTGCTGGTAGAGGAGTAACTAATGCCCAACAAAGCACATCTGATCCTGATCGGCGGTGGTACCTGCAGCGGCAAGACCACCATCGCCAAAGCGATCGGCCGCCGTATCGCCAGCCTCAAAACCGTCATCCTTTCCCACGACAACTACTACCGCGACCTCGCGGGCCTGAGTCAGGAAGAGCGCGCCAAGGTCAATTTCGATCACCCTGACTCCATCGACCAGGAATACCTGATCAACGACCTGAAGCTGATGCTGGCCGGCGAAGCGGTCAACGTTCCCGACTACGATTTCGCCACCCACAGCCGCAGCGAAGGCAATCTCTGCATCGCCGGCGCCGACGTGATCATCCTCGAGGGCATCTTTGCCCTCTATTACAACGAACTGCTGGACCTCTCCGACCTCAAGATCTTCCTCGATTCGGATTCCGACATTCGCCTCGCCCGGCGTTTGCAGCGCGACATCCTGGAGCGCGGCCGCAACATCGAAAGTGTGCTCAACCAATATCTGGAAACGGTGAAGCCCTCTCACCAAGCCTTCATCGAACCCACCAAAAAGAACGCCGACATCATCGTCCCCGGCGAAAAGGAATTCGACCGCGTGCTCTATATGCTCAACGGCTATCTGCAGCACGTGATCTTCTCCGCTTGACCGGTCCCCGCGGAAAAGAACCATAAACGTGGATTGGCTGCCGAAGAGCGCGTGATCTGTTGTCTGCCAACTTTCTTTCTTTATCCCCGGTGATCCCGCTCCCACCGGCCTCCCCCCTAATCCCCGCGATCTTGGCGGGCATTGGGCGGGGTGTTGTTTGGGAATGGACCTTCGGGGCTCAGGCTCCGGCTTGATAGAAACCGAGCTAAGCTCTGCTCTCTGGGAACCGGCCGATCTCCGATTTTACCCCGATAACCCTCACAGTGACCCTTTTGAACTTGACAAAATCTTAGCACTCGAAAAAGAGGTTTGCTAATTACGCCTCTCGCGTTAGAATATCTGCAGAAATGCAAAATACATTATGGAGGTACCCAATGAAACTAAGACCAATTGAAGAACATCTTGTGGTGAAGCCCGAAAACGCAACTGCTGAAAAAACCATCGGCGGCATCATCATCCCCGACACCGCCAAAGAAAAACCCCAGATCGCCGAAGTGATCGCCGTGGGCACAGATGAAGACCTGCAGAAGATCGTCAAGGTCGGCGACAAGGTTCTGTTCGGAAAATACTCCGGCACCGAGATCGAGATCGAAGGCGAAAAACTGCTCATCCTCTCCAAGGACGACATTCTGGCCATCGTGGAGTAAGGATGCTGGAGATAACCAGTCAAAATTTCGAAACCGAAGTGATGCAGTCCGATCTGCCTATCCTGGTGGACTTCTGGGCCCCATGGTGCGGTCCCTGCAAAGCTCTGGGCCCCACGGTGGATAAGATCGCGGCCGAAACCGAAGGCAAGGTCAGAGTTGCCAAATGCAACATCGACAGCGCCCCGGATATCGCTTCCCGCCTTTCCATCATGTCCATTCCCACCCTTCTGGTTTTCCACAAGGGCGAGATCGCCGCGCAACTCGTCGGACTGGTGCAGAAAGACAAGATCCTGGACAAACTCCGTCCCTACCTCTAAACATCTCCCAAAAATAATCTGACGCCCCGACGGATCATATCCCCGGGGCGTTTTTTTGCGCCAGCCTGTTTCTTTGACTCTCGGCATTATTCAGGGTCCAGCTCTCAAAGCGCCAGAACGATAGCGAGGGTGCTGTGAGCGTAGCGAACAAGCCCCTCGTCCAGGAATCAGCCCCCACCCGACAGAGCCCCGCCAGGGGCGCCAGAACGATAGCGAGGGCGCGTAAGCCCCTCGTCATGCAAACGCAAACAAAAAAAAGCCCCTCGCGGGCGACAGAACCGGTTGATTGATTTCTGTCGCCAACAAGGGGCTCACTTTGTTGTTCAACGCCGTATACGAGGGGTTCCGTTCCCACCCCACGGCATCGCTGCGCTCCTCCGCGGGGGCCCCGGTCACTCCACACCCTCGCTATCGTTCTGTCGCCCCTGGCGGGGCTCCTCACGGTTTTGTCCTTCGGGGCGTGTATGGGACTTATTACTGTACGAGGGGCTTGTTCGCTACGCTCACCGCACCCTCGCTATCTTTATGTCGCCTCTGCGAGGCTCACGGACGGCGGGGTCGAGAGGTTTCAGCTGCCTTCAACTTATCCCAAATTATCTCAAATTCTCAGGGCCCTGTAACTTCCCAACCCGCATCAGTAAAGGGTTTGGAGGTCAGATTCACAAAATAACGGCACCCCCACCCCCTGGGAGGGGGAGGCACCCCCATGCTTGATGCAACTTGCATAGATAACAATGCTAATACATCTTTATATATACATATATACTAATATATTATTATATAATTTTATATTTATGTTATATTTATATA
>CAZVXH010000072.1:0-13145 GCA_964631015.1 uncultured Candidatus Cloacimonadota bacterium
TAGGCCGAGGCGGCGTAAAATTCCTCGCCGATGAGGGTGTAGTCGCAGGTGGTGATGAAGAAGGGGATCTGGGTGATGGCGTCCGAGCCGGCTATCTGGATGGCGCCGGCCTGGTTGCCGGTTTCCGTCATCAGCAGGGCTTCCGCGTAGAAGTAACCCATATAGAAGATGGTGGCCACCTGTTCGCGGACGGTGATGCCGTTGACAGCCGCGCAGAAGGCGAACTGGGTGTCCGACACGAAGTAGATGTCGTCCTGGTTGTAGGCGTCGGCGCGGCCGGCTTCGTTGTAGGCGGTCTGCACCATTTCCTGGGCCAGCGGTAGCACCAGGTAATCCACTTGGGGCGCGATGAGCCGGATGTCGTATTCCGCGGTTTTTCCGCTGATCTTGTTAAGGATCATCAGGGCCGAAATAGTGCAGGGTTCGCCCAGGCTGCCCCAGCCGGGCACGAACATCACGGGGCGGCCCATTTCGGTGGCGCGGCCGATGGCGTTATCCAGTTCTTCGAGGCCGGCGATGGGGCGGATGTAAAGGTCTTTGCGCCTGGCCTGGAAAATGGCATAGACCACCATGAGGCCCAGGATGATCGAGGCGAGGAGCGTGGCCAGCTTGGTTTTATCGAACCACTCGCCTTTGGGATGCAGCGGAGCGTCTATCCCCGGTCCGGCAGCCTTGAGATCCGGCTGATCGGTCTGATCCGCCCACAGGCCTTTGCCGTTGGTGGCCAGCAGTTTATATTGATAAGCGCGGGAGTTTTGGTCCAGTTCTTTGAGCATGATCCCGCGCCAAGCCCGGTCGCTGGTGGCTTTGCTGCCGGCCAGATACGCGGGGTGGCCTTTGATGAATGCCAGTTCCGACTCTTTGGCCCGCAGTTCCTGCGCTTCATCGGAGAGGCTGTCACCCGGGGCCACAGTTTGTTTCAGCTTGCTTATCCCGCTGGCCAGATCGGCCAGATAGTCCTGCGTGTCCTGTTTATAGAGGGTGGGAGCCAGGGCGGCTCCAGAGGCGGGGTCCACGGCGACCGCGAAATGCGGGTCTGTGAGTACCAGCCCAGTTTTGGGGTCCACGATGCTGATAAGCAGCTGCTGGGTATCCTCGTAGGGTACCAGATGTTCGTAGTAACGGCTCAGGGCCCCGATGCGCATGCCGGGGCTGTAGGAGCCGCTCAGATTGTTCTTGCTGAAAATATCGTAGTAAATGCGGTTCAGTTCCTGTCCGGAGTTGGTTACCATGCCACCGTTGAAGCGGTAGGCCTGGGGATCATAGTTCACCACTTGGCTGATGGGCTGGCCCGGGAAATTCTTTTCTCCTTTCAGTTCTGTGAACACTTCCAAGCTGAAACCCTTTTCAGGATTTCTACCCGGAGAGAAGCTGGCGCGGACGATCTTGTCCGGATAAGTTTCCAGCACCTCGTCCAAGACTTTGCCGTCGGGATCCAGAAAGCGCAGCTTGAGCCGGGAGACCTTTTGATACCCGTTTTCGGCGATCTCATAGTTCACCCGCAGTTTGGTTTTGGCCTCGTTGGCCCAGGAGGCCTGGGTTACAAAGGCAAAAGGCCGGCCAAAGGAGACGATGATATTGTCACCTTTGTCATAGACCTTGTCCAGCACCTTGTATTCGGGTAACTTGGGCAGGTCAGCGGAGTTCTTGATCTGCAGTTTGTTGCCCAGAGACGCCGCCTGGTAAGACTCCTGGCGGCTGCCATCCGCCGAAGACCAGAAATTCTCATAGCTGAGGACGGGTATCCAGTTGGCCAGTTCCGCCGGGGCGGGAACACGCACCTGGGTGGCGTTGAGGTCCACCTTGTCGTAAAAACTCTGGGACCAGTAGTCTGGTTCCATCTCGTGAACAAGGATCGAGCCATTTTGCCAGGAGGCGTTGAACACGCTGTCCGGGGCGGCGGCATTGGCTTTTTGATCCGCCTGGAACTGGGGCAGCAGGCTGCGGGGCATCAGCCAGGCCTTCCAGGCCACGATGTTGGTGCCGCCCAAGGGGGGTGACCACTCGAAGCGGAGTTCGTTGCGATCGGCCAGATAGGTGGTGTGCAGCACCGCGGTGGAATCCGGACGGTTGTTCGCCGGGACAACTTTTCGCACCTCTGTGGCGGGCAGGTATTTGCCCGTCTCGCTGACGGGCACAACGCAGTAGTAATAGCTGTGTTCGGCCTTGGGATTGGCATAGAGGTTGTTGAACTGGTTCAGCCGGTAACCGGCGTAGACTTCTTTGTCTGCGCCTGTTCCCAGTTCCACCCGGCGGGAGCCGTTGTGGCGTTTGGAAGATTTGATGTCTCCGATCACATCGTAGTGTTTGAGCATCTCCGCCAAGATCTTGGTATCCCGGGGAATACCCTTGTAAAGGGTTCCGGAAGCCACCTGTTGTTTTTCCAGTTTAAGCTTGGCCGGGGCGGTTTCAAACTCGATGAGAGGATTGAAACCCTTGTCCTCGAAGTTCAGCCAATTGCCTGCCATTCCGGCTTTGGGGTCCACTTCCTGGCTGGCCAGCAAAAACAAGCTGTCGGGGCTGGCGCCGCGGTAGATGTTGTACTGGATGACCCTGTATTCCCTGCCCAGGGGCTGCCACTTGAGCAAGACCCCGGATCCGTCGTCGTGTGGCATGTCGAGGGCGATGAATTCCCCGATCTTGGCTGTTTTGGTTTCCCCGCCCGAACAGGCCGCGAGAAACAGCGCTGCCGTCAACAGCAGCAACCCAAGTTTTATCTTTATATTCATGTGTTCATCCCATGGGTCTGGCCCACCGGTTCAAATCCAAACATACAAGGAGGGGAAGCCGTTCCAAGCTTCCCCCATAATTTTAACACGCTGGGCCGGTCAGCCGGCAATGGCCTGTTTGATGGCCAGGAAGACGTCGTTGACCAGAAACTGGATACGTCCGATCAGCAGGGAGATACGAGCCATCACGGTGAGTCCGAAGGAAGCTCCGAAGCCCACCATCATGAACCACTTGCCCACACTCACGAATTTTCCGTAGACTCCGGTGTGGGCCTTGGAAAAGAAGAAATAGAGCAGCACGGCGATGGTTCCCAGGAAGATGAGGGCCAGGTTCGCGTTTTCGATGGGAACCATGGCCTGGCGCATCTGCACCAGGATGCTGTTGTGCATGGCCAGGGCCACGGAAGCGCCCACGCCCATCATCGAAAAAGCGATGGGATAGCGCGACAGCCAGCTGAGTTTGCGGGAAAAACGCAGCAGATAGAACATGCCGATGATGCTGGGGATGATCAGGACCCATTCGTGTTTGAGAAAGATGGGCTGGTAAAAATAGGGTATGAACACCCTTTCGTAGGTAAGCACCAGCGAGTAGCCCAGCGAAATTCCCACCAAAAGCTGCTCGGACATCTGATAGAAGGGGTTGTCCTTGTAAAGGAAGGAGAAAATGCAGAGGGTGAAAAAGGCACCCACGAGGTTGCTGAATAATTCGAAAGTCATGTTTTCCTCCCTTTATTGCTTGCCCGTCCGGGCTTTCTGGATGAAGTAACCGATGTTCCCGATCAGGATGAACACGATGATCATGATGTGGGCAACGGACTGGGCGTTCATGCCGATGCGGGCGACCTTGAACTTGTAGAGCGTGTTCCGGGTCATGCGGTTCAGTCCGTTCCAGGTGGCGGGGGCGAAATCATCCGCCTTCAGTTTACTGACGTCGATCACGATCTTGCCGTCGGCTTCCTGCTTCACTTTCTCCAGTTTTGCCTGGTCTTCCACGGAGTAGGTTTTGATGAATTTTTGATACTCCGCGGGAGTGAATTTGGCCTCGGTCTGGGTGGTGATCTTGATCAGGTCCTGCACCTCGGGTTTTTCCAGGACGTCGTCGCTAAAGGAGCGGCCCGGCAGCACTTTGTTGCCCTCGGCGTCTGTGTAGGGATCCATCACTTCGCCCGGCGCGCGGTAGGCGGCAAAAACGTCCACCAGCTTCTCGTATTCGGCGGCGCCCTTAAGGCCTGCCAGCATGCCGATGAACTGTCCGGTCTGCAGGTAGGGATACTCATCCGCGGCCATCACGGCGGTAACGCCCACGGCGATGTTGGTGCCGAATTTGGGACGGGCGTAGGTGAGCCAGTAGCCCCCCGCGACCGAGCCGGAAAACTCTATCACCAGGTTCATTTCCGTGTAGTTGTTGATGCCTTTCATGATGGGCAGGTTTTCCACCTTGCGGCCTTCGGCGTCGGTGGGCACGGCGGTGGCAATGTTGTCGCCCATGCCGATGATGGTTTGCATGATGAGAGCGGAGGGGATGTAACCGAAGTTACAGTAGTCGGTGCCGCTCTTGATGTTGGGATACTCTTCCTTCACCGAGTTGATGGCCATGTCGATGATGGGCGCGCCGGTGGGCATGAAAGAGAGGAAAAACACCTTCACGTTGCGTTCGAAGCAGTGGCGCAGAATGGCTATCTGCATGGGATAGAGCTCCGGCATGGTGGAGGCGTCGTGGTAAAAGCTCATCAGGATGGCGCGGTCTTCGCGTCCGGCGAAGGAATCCACCATCTGATAGACGTTTTCGGTGGGCGGAGAGGTCACGTTGTCCGAATTGTAGGGTATCATCAGGGGAATGATGATGGCCAGGGCGACAACGATGTAGATCCAGCGGCGGTCGAGCCTTTGGATGCGTTCAAAGAAGGTCAGTTTTTCTTCCATGATCAGTCTCCTCCCAGGTAGGAACGTTCAATTCCCAGCAGGATCTTCAGAGTTGTGGCCACGCTGCCGAGTCCCACCCCGAGCATGATCCCGCGCTTGGAGGCCAGGTTCGGCACGTCCAGGATCCATTGGGAAATATCCGGCAAGTGTTTGCTGATCTTCACTCCCAGCGGCACCTGGGCCAGCATCACCACGATGGCCGCCACCAGCAGCACCGTGGCTTCGGGCGATCTAGCGCGGAAGGCTTTGTAGGCCGCGGAGGCCATGTAAAAAGCCAGCAGTGAGAACATCGTGGCGCTCATGGGCATCTGCAGGTTTTCGAACAGCCACATGTAGAGCCCGCCTTTCTGGGTCCCGCCGATAAAGCCGGCCAGCGACGTTATGATGAAGCCGCCGAAGAAAAAGAAGCTGTACTGCCACTTGGGGGCCTTGCGCTTGATCTTGCCGTAGTGCATCATGGAGAGGCTCATCACACCCAGCAGCATTCCAAAAGGCGCCATGGCGCGTACCCAGGGCACGTAAAACTCGTAGTAGAAAACATCCTGCAGCAGCCTGTGGGGCACAAACACCCAGGCCAGCCAGATGAATCCTCCGACTATCACTATCAATAGGGGGATTGTCTTCTTCATCTAAGACCTCTTTTATTTTAAGGGGAAAATTTGCATTAAGCCGGTCACCTGGAAGGTGGCCAACACGGCGCCGACGATCACGAGGATCAGGATCAGGAACTTGAAGTAGTCCTGAGCCTTGAGGGTCCCCAGCAGCATCGGTTCGCGGTTCAGGTAGGCGGAGGCGGCGTAGAGTTCCTCGCCAATGAGGGTGTAGTCGCAGGTGGTAATAAAGAACGGAATCTGGGTGATGGCGTCCGAGCCGGCAATCTGCACGGCTCCGACTGCGTTTCCGGTTTCCGTCATCAGCAGGGCTTCGGCGGCGAAATAACCCATGAAGAAGTTGGTGGCCATCTTCTCGCGGATCATGATGCCGTTCACGCCGGCCACATAGGCGAACTGTACGGAGGTGAGGTAGAACACGTTGTTCTTGTCGAAGCTGTCCGGACGTCCCACCGCGTAGTGGGCTTCGCGCACGATCTCTTGGGCGATGGGCATCACGATGTAGTCGTAGCAGGGAACGATCAGCTTGGTGTCGTATTCTGCGGCTTTTTTGGCCACCAGGCTCAGGATGCCCATGGAGGCCAGGGTGGCCACGTCAGAAAGGCCGCCATTGCCCATGCAGTATAGCATCGGGCGCCCCATTTCGGTGGCGCGGCCAATGGCGTTGTCGATCTCCTGCAAGCCGGCGATGGGACGCATGTAGAGGTCCTTGCCTTTCTTGGCCAGGTTCACGAACACCACCACCATGATCCCGAAGAGGATCACCGCGATCAGGGTAACCAGCTTGTTCCAGTCGAACCAGTTGGAGACCGGAGCGTAGTAGACCAGTTCACCGGACTTGAGGGTGTCGGGCGGCGTTTCGGAGAAAAGGCCTTCGCCGTTTGTTTTCACGATCGAATAGGTGTGTTTGCGCGATTCCGGCTCGCGGATGGAGGAGACCAAACGCATCAGGCCACGGTTGTTTTTCTGCTTAACGGCGTCCTGAAAGAGTTTGTTGCCGCTGTAGGCCTTGATCTTTTTGTCCAGGCCCTCCACCTGCTGGGTGAGGCCGGCCACCTTGCCCTGAAAAGCCATCGCGGCAGCGGGCGTGGCGGCTTTGGCCAGCGAATCCTGGTAGGCGGCAAGCTCTTTGTTGGCGTCGGTCAGGTCGGTTTTCAGTTTGCCGACCGTCTTTTTCGCCTCGTCCAGATAGATGCTGGTGCTCAGCGTGCTCTCGCTTTCCTTGTCGTAGGTAAAATCGATCTCGGAGGAAACCAGGGTGAGGTTTTGGGCTTTTTCACCGGCCGCCAGCTTGCGGGCAAAGCGTTTTCCGCCCATGTAGGTGTGCAGCGAATCGCCCTTCACAAAGTTGAACCCGGCCACCGGCCTGCCCACAGTGGCAAGGTAGGCAATGGTCACGTCGAGGTTGTTTTCGTAGGAGGTGCTGCTCTTGACCAGGCTGTAAGAAGATCCGCGGTAGCTTTTGCGGTACACGATGTTTTGCACTTGGGAAACGTCAACCCCGTTCAGATGCAGACCCCGGGTGGGCATGTAGGCCATCATGGCGGGATCCGGCTTGAGGTACTGCACCATCACATAATCGTTGAGCAGCTCTTTCTTGCCGTAGGTGATGCGGCCGTTGTTGGGGTTGATCTTGTAAGGCCTCACAGCCATGGTTATTTTTACCATCAGGCTGTCGTCCGGAACCTCCCCTTCGGTTTTGAGCGAGTACCGCGCGGGGATGTCCAGATAGACGATGTTGTCCAGATGAAATTCGTTGACTTTGGCAAAGGAGGTGGTTTTTCCCGGCTCGAAGAACTCGAAGTAGACGTTGCTGATGTTCTGGTGGTCGGTCTTGTTCACCTGGTAATTCACTTTGAGCTTGGTGCCATCTTTTTTGAGCGACGAAGTTTTGGTAACCGAGACCACGGGATCCTGCCAGGTTACGCTGATGCGGTCGCCTTTATCCATGGGCTTGTCTTCCACCCGGAATTTGGTTATCCGCGGCAGGGCGCCGCTCTGGATCGTTCTGGGCGCTGCCAGCAGGCTCAGGGGCGATTGGTTCCTGCTGCCGTCCACAAAGCGGATGGCGTAGCGGCCCTGGCTGGCTGCTTCCCAGCTCAGATCAGGCGAGGCTTTGCGCAGGTCAGCTTCCGTGAGGGTGCAGTTGTTTTTCAGCGCGCCCCCGCCCACCATGTCCTGGGTGATCGGCAGAGCCGTTCTGGCGGCCAGGCTGTCCTTATCCGCGGCGCTCAGGTTTTTCCAAACTGAATCCTGCACGGCGGGGAGCAGATAGATCGCGTACATGGCCAGATCGTCCTGATAGAGGGGATACTGCCACTCGAACTGCAGGGTCCGGGAGTCCTCCACCGCGGCCGCGAACAGGCCGGGTGAGGCTTCCGGCGCGTCGTCCACCGGTGAGCCGGCCACCGCTTTCGCGATGCCCAGATACTGGTTGCGCTCGTTAACGGGAACCACTGTATAGAAATAATCAACCGGCTTCTGCCCGGGCTGCGCGCTCATCAGGGAAGCCAGGATGGTCTGTTGGTTGAATCTCAGGCCGGCATAGATGCTCTCGTCTTCCTTATCGGCCGATCTGGCTTTTACGGTCTTGTAATAAAAGTCGCCGTTCTCGATCTGGGTATACAGGCTGAAACTTTCGCTGAGCCTGGCGGCCAACTCCGTGTCCCGGGGAACGCCCCGGTAAAGATTGCTGCCAGGGGCCCCTTTTTCGTTTTTGAGCTTGGCGGGGGAATCCAGGCTGATGAAGCTGCTGTAACCGCTGTCGTAATAGAGCATTTCGTCGGTGGCGACACCGGTTTTCACGTTCACCTGTACCGAGGTCAGGAAAAACAGGGTGTCCGGATGTACGCCCCGGTAGATACGGTATTCCTGCACCCGCTTGTCTTTGGACAGGGGTTTCCAGCTTAGCATCAAGCCATCACCACCATCATTGGGGATGTCGCTGACCTTGAGGTTTTCCACCACCAGTTTCTTGAATTTTGCCTGATCCTGCGCGTTCGGTCCGCCGCACCCGAAGGCAAGCAGGCCGGTTAGCAAAGCCAGGATGAAGAGACGTATGTACAACTTCATACGTTAACTCCTATGCCGTATTGAACTATTTTTTTCATTAAATTGCATCCCTCAGAAACGGGGGGATATTGTCAATCCTTTTTTCTGCGGGGCTTTGTTTGCCGGGCTTTCCGGGTTCGCGTGCCCTGGGCGGAAAGGCAGGTCGATATTTTCACGCGGAAACATTCGCGGGAGGGAAACAGATGGGGAAGGCAAAAAAAAACCGCCGGAGCGGATGAAAGGGATGGTGGGTGATACTGGATTCGAACCAGTGACCTCTACGATGTGAACGTAGCGCTCTAACCAGCTGAGCTAATCACCCCGGTCAGGAGGTGGTGGGTGATACTGGACTCGAACCAGTGACCTCTACGATGTCAACGTAGCGCTCTAACCAAGCTGAGCTAATCACCCGCGTATGGAATGCCATCCCAAAAAGGGACGGATTTTTGTCAATCAAATTTTGCCGGGGCCCCAGCGGAACTGAACCCAAAGCTGTTGCCGAGGGCGATGCAGGCCTACCTCAGCCTGCCCGTCCAGGGATGGGACTTGCGCCAGCCGGCCTGGGATCTGTAGGGCACGTAATACACCAGCAGATCCGCCTGGGAGCGGTATTTCACTATCTTCAGCGTGAAATCGGCCTTGCTTTTATACTCTTCGAAAAACCAGATACCGTCCTTGTCCTTCGCCTGGGAACGGTACTCGGCCACCCAGACATAGAGGTCGGCCTGGCTTTTATACTCACAGACCCAAACCTTGAGGTCCGGCGTGCCGCTCTCCAGCACGTGAGCCGAGCCGGCAAACGCCCAGGCCGTTGCCAGCGCCAGCATGAGCAGCACGATCAGCTTCTTCATCTGTTCCTCCTTGGCTTTTTTAGGCCAGAAACAGCTTGGCATCCGCCCCCTTTCTTGTCAACGCCAAATTTATCTTTACAGGATTCGGATTCCAAATTGCATGCCACTTGTAGTGGAGGAAAGATGAAAAGACATCTGGTCCTGTTCCTGTTCGCGGTGCCGCTTTTGCTGAGCGCGGCCAACTTTTTCGATCTGCCCACGGAAGTGGTTCAGCCGGACGGTTCCGTCCTGAGTTTACTCGCTTCCGGCGACGAATACGCCAACCGTTTGCACGACGCGGATGGCTACACCATCATCCAAAGCCCCACCGACGGCTGGTATTATTACGCCATCCGTTCCGGCGGCGAACCCGCCCCTTCCGCTTATAGAGTGGGTTCCATCGCTCCGCGCGCCTTGGGCATCGTGCCGGGGATCAACATTTCCCCCGCGAGTTACCGCCGTAAAGTGGAGCTCATGACCCCTCCCTCCCGCGGCGGCTCCCGAGGGCCGAACACCGGCACCGTGAACAATCTGGTGGTCTACATCAAATTCAGCGACCAAACCGAATTCAGCGATCCCCGCTCGGTCTACGACGCCAAATTCAACGCCGTGGGAGACGCGCAGTTTTCCCTTCGCAACTACTTTCACCAGGTCAGCTACGATCAGTTGGATTATGTTTCCCACCACTTGCCGGACTGCGATCCCAGCGTGAATCTTTCCTACACGGACAGCCATCCCCGGGCCTACTTTCTGCCCTACAACTCCGTCACCAATCCCACCGGCTACCGCGAAAATCAGCGCACCGACCGCGAACACCAGTTGCTGGCCGACGCCCTGAACTCCATCGCCGCCCAAGTTCCGGCGAGCCTCAATATCGACGCCGACAGCGACCAGTATGTGGACAATGTCTGCTTCGTGGTCCGCGGCCCTCATTCCGCCTGGGCCGATCTGCTCTGGGCGCATCGCTGGGCCCTGTACACCGAGGAAGTCTACCTCAACGGCAAGTTGGTCTGGGATTTCACCTTCCAGCCGGAAAACCAGAACAACGTGCGCACCCTCTGCCATGAAATGTTCCACAGCGTGGGCGCGCCGGACCTCTATCACTACGATTTTGACGGCGTGACCCCCGCCGGCTGCTGGGACATCATGGAAAGCGGCGGCGGCCATATGGGCATGCACATGAAGTATCGCTACGGCGGCTGGCTCGACACTATTCCCGCCATCGGGCCCGGTACTTTCACCCTCAACCCCGTCACCTCGACGGTAAACAGCGTTTTCCGCTATGAACTCAACGCCACCGAATCACTCGTTTTCGAATACCGCAAACGCGGCGCCGACATCTTTGAGGATAACCTGCCCGGAAGCGGACTGCTGATCTACCGCGTCAATTCCAACCTGGACGGCAACGCGGACGGCCCTCCGGATGAGGTTTACGTTTACCGTCCGGGTGGTTCGCAGACCTTCAACGGCTCCATCTTCGACGCCACTTTCAGCGCCCAGAGCGGCCGCACTGCCTTTAACCAATACACCGATCCCTTCTGCTTTCTGGCCTACGGAAACGCCTTCCCGGTGAACGTGCACAGCATCTCCGAGGCCCACGACACCGTCACCTTCACGCTTTCCACCCCCACCGCGGCTTATCCGCCCCAGATCACGGATCTCGTTCCCGCCGACGGCGCCATCCTCACCGCCGGAACCAGCCTCATCTCCGCTGCTGTTGCCACCCACGGTTCGAACATCACTCTGGTGGAATTCCGCCTCGACGACCTGATAGTGGGAACGGCCTACACGGAACCCTGGTCCGCAACCATTCCTGAGGGCTGGCTGACGCCGGGAAACCACACCGTCAGGGTTCGCGCCGTCAACGCGGCCAGCCTCGAAGCCAGCGCCCAGGCCAGGGTGCGGAGCGTCGATCCGCTGCAGCCCACCTGGTTTGGCTGGCTGAGCAATACACCCGTGTGGGACGAATACGGCCGCGGCGCCGTGCCGATCCAGGTGGCGCTGGAACTCGATCTGGGAACTCAGGACTACTTGGTGAAAACACTCGCCTTCGACGCCGTCGCTGATCCCTGGGGACTGCCCTCCCAGCCCGGACTGGTGAACGCCAAAATCCACCGCTTCTCTGGCGGCGCCATCACCTCTGAGGTCCTGCTGGACATCGGCAATCTCATCAGCCCCATGAACGGCAGGTTCGAATATCTCGTGAACAGCCTCACCCCGATCTCGGGGCAGGTGGCCGTGGTGCTCAACCTCTTCGAATACCAGAACATCCGCTTCGATGTAAATGGCGCCAACGGACACAGTTGGTTCACCGAACCCGACCGGCCCTGGACCGATGCCCTCGCCCGCGGTATGCTGGGAGCCGCCGCCATCGAACTGCAGCTTCAAGCCCCCGGTTCCCCCGCCTCCGAACAGGTTTTGCCTGTGCCCACAACCGCTCTGCGCGCCTTTCCCAATCCCTTTGCCGGCACCGCCGCCCTCAGCCTGGATCTCAAAGGCGCCGGGCATACAGAACTCGCCGTTTACAACCTCCGCGGCCAAAAGGTCCGCGTTTTGCTGAACTCCAGTCTGGACAAAGGCCGCCACGAACTCGTCTGGGACGGTTTGGACGATCAGGGCCGCCCCCTTTCTCCCGGGATCTATTTCTGCCGGCTAACCACCGAAAAGGATACTTACACCCTGCGGCTGGCCAGGATCAGATAGACAAGAGACCGTATACGTCCCGAGAGTTAATGAAGCCGCAAACGTCCCCGTTTGCGAAGCTTCGGAGAGGCTTGTCTTTGCGCTCGGAAAGACCCATCGGCCTTTGGCAGACGAGGACGTCTGCCACTCCGCTATGAATGACGGCAACTTCCCGCTCATCAGTCCATCCGCGTCGATCCGCGTTTTTTTCTGCGCAGATCTGCGTGAGCCCTCTTTTCCCACACTTTCAAAAATGCCGTGACAGGAATTGGGCACAGTCGCCTGCTCTGTAAATCAAGGGTGCCCTCCCGGGATTTCCACGCAAGTGCGTGGAAAGCTTGATCGAAAGGCAGGCGATCATCTGCCATGAGGATGAGATCGGCTACAAGAACAGGGTAAGCGTGAAATATTTCCTCAATCCGGCTCTTGGAAATATTGACATAAACTGAACTCTGCTGTCCACCAAGGGGCTGCCTCGGCGGCCTCTTATTTCGCCCTATCAATTCTATCAATTCCATCAATTCCGCCTTTACGACCAGGGTAAACAATTCAATCAATTCTATCAATTCTATCAATTCCCTTTATACGGCCGCCCGGCTGCAGCATTTTTTTGGGGGGGGTAGGGCATAACCAGTACGCAAGACGCTATATTGCATATATATACCTATATAAGTACTAATACCTACTAAATTAGTATATATTATATCTATATAGTATATATACCAGTATTTTACATCTCCCCTTGTCCTGGTCCTGGAGGAAAGGGTGGCAGGGGGCCGTATAAAGGGAATTGATAGAATTGATAGAATTGATTGATTTCAGACTGGGCTGCTGTCACGGGATAGGGTGGAAACTTTCGGGAAGTACCGGCGCTCGCCGAAGCGCCGATCGGAGTGGCGACGCCCCCATCGCCACAGAGGTCGGAGACCTCTGCAACAGGCAGCTCCGCTGCCTCTGTCGAACGGGAATTCGACAGCCCAAGCATCCGTTCAATCCGTTAATCCGTATGAAATGGGGAATACCCAGCCTCAAGTCTGCCTGGATGCGATCCACCCCTCTAGGCCTATAGTCCCGGGGTCCTCGCAGGACAACTTGTTGGCAGGTGGGGTGAAGCGAATCCAGGCCTTGCGGGAATAGGCAACCAAACCCCTCGCAGAGGGGTGCGGCACTATAGGCGGGGGTTTCAACCCCCGTAGCGATGGGTTCACCCGACCTTTCCATTTGGCCTGCCCCTCCCCAAGCACGTGCAGCGCCTGTGCTTGGGGAGGGGGCAGGAATGATCCCCACAGCGTGGCTGCAACGTGGATACGGGGGTTGAA
>CAZVXH010000073.1:0-13039 GCA_964631015.1 uncultured Candidatus Cloacimonadota bacterium
AGGCTGTCGGCCTCAAAACCCTGATGGGTGAGCACCACGATGAGGTCGCTCTTGAGGTCCACCTCGTCCAGATACATCTCGATGGCGTCGGCGGGGGGCAGGACGCGCACGCTGCTCACATTCACGGCCTTCACCTTCTCCGGCAACAGCTCGAGGGTAATGCCGAACACCCCGATCCGCAGTCCGTCCTCTTCGATGATCGTGTAAGGCTGGCCGCCAACAGGTTGGCGCGTGCTTTTGTCCAGCAGGTTGGTGCTCACGAAAGGATAGTTGGCCCGCGTCGCGAGGTCGCGGGTGTTGCTGTAGGAAAAATCGAATTCGTGGTTTCCGAAGACGCTGGCGTCCAGGCTGAGGCGGTTGAAAACCTCGATCACCGCGCCGCCGTGGACATTTTCATCCACGAGCGAGGCGAAGATGGAGCCGGTCTGCTGGTCGCCGCTGTCCAGATAGATGGAACGCGGATGGGCAGACCTCGCCGCGGTGAGGATCTCTTCCAAAACCAGATAGCCGGCGCGGTAGAGGCCGCTGGCTTCATCCCATTTGGCTTCATAGACGCCGTGGCTGTCCCCGGTATAGAATATGCTCAGGGGCAGCGCGCACAGGTTGGCGGCCGCGGCCAAAGCCAAGGGCAGTAACAAGTTCCTAATTTTCATCCCGGTTTCCTTTTTGATTCCAAAGTATAATGCCCCAGTCGCGACAGACTGCCCGCTTTAACATATACCCGCCCGAACAGTTTATCCCTCAGCTTTTTGGCCCGGGGAACAGCGGTTCGGGGCCGGGATCTAAAAGCTGAAGCCGGCAATGTGCTCCCCGCCGCCCGTTTGCCGCAAACATCACCCAGGGAAACTGGATCGGGGTCTGCCGGCTCGCGGAAACGGAGGCAGCCCACGCCGGGGTAGCTCTTCACCTGGTATCCGTCGAGGCTGGGGGTGGTTTTGATGACCATGTTTCGCTCCTTGGGCTTGCTTTGGGATAGGGTGCTGGACCGGGCCAGGAGGTCAAGCTTTTTTTGCGCGGCGCGCCGATCCCGGTAAAGGAGTTGACAAATTCCCTCCCCCATAAGAATGGATTCCGTGATGTCATCCGGATGCAGGGAACGTTGATGAAAGCGAGGTGCCGCAGATGAGAACTGCGTTGATTTCCATATTTGTGCTGATCGCCGGAGCCGCCTGTGGCCTGGCTCTGCCGGATTCCCCGGAACCGGTGCTGACCGACGCCAATCTGCTCACCGGCTTTGTGCGGGTGGATCCCGACGACAAAAAGCCGGAAACTCTGACCACCAAAGCCTGGCTCTGGCAGGACGGCAGCGATCTGGTGCTGCGCTTTGAGGCGCAGATCGACTCCACTTTTGCCAAAGGCAACATCTCCGTGAAAGACGAAGAGACCAACGCCGATTATCTGCGGGTGCAGCTGATCACCATCCCGGACGCTTATTACGCCTATTATTATGCCGCCTATCCGCTGGGCAATCTGGTGGACGGGGTGCGCGAAACGGACATGGAC
Organism: uncultured Candidatus Cloacimonadota bacterium; assembly: GCA_964631015.1. Classification (GTDB taxonomy): domain Bacteria; phylum Cloacimonadota; class Cloacimonadia; order Cloacimonadales; family Cloacimonadaceae; genus Syntrophosphaera. The sequence goes on from CAZVXH010000073.1 coordinate 1,504, forward strand.
GTGGATTACGGCTGGAACAGCGGCTATTCCTACACCAGCGCCTTCTCGGAACAGCTCTGGACAGTAACCCTGCGCATCCCTTTGGGCGAATTACGTTTCCAGCAGGCGCAGCCCTATCGCTGGAAGATCATCCTCACCCGCAAACACTATCAGAGTGAGGAATTCTACTCGCTGCCCTATGCCAACACCAACATGGACAGGGACTATTTCCTGACGGCGCAGGACATTGAACTGAGCACCCCGGTGCAACACAAGCTGGACATCACTTTCAAGCCCTATTTCGTGAAAAGCTACGACCTGATCGGGCGGGTGGCCAGTTACGATCCCGACAATCTGGGCCTGGATGTGGCCTTCAACCCCGGCCAGCGCACCCGGATAAAACTCTCGCTGAATCCCGATTTTTCCGACATCCCGATGGACAGCGCGCAAGACAGTTACAACAGCAAATATCCGCCCTATTACGAAGAAAACCGCTTCTTCTTCACGGAGGATCTGGACGCTTTCGGCTTGAGCGAGGAAATCTTTTACACCCGCAACATCGTGCAGCCACGCCTGGCCTTCAAGGCCACTGGAAACACCAAGGTGCTGAACTGGGGCGCGCTGGGGGCCTTCGACAAAGAGATCGTGCAGGACAGCCTGCTGATCAACCGGGCCGACTATTTCCAGGCTTTGGCTGTAAACCCGGCCTGGCGCAGGTTTCAGATGCACAACTCCCTGGTGAGCCGCGTGAACGAGGGCTATTACAACCACGTGTTCACGAACGCCATGAACTGGGAATTTTTGCCCAAACTTTCAGTTTCCACCAACCTCAGCTTCTCAGCCCTGGCCAACGCCGCCCTCAGCGACACGCTTACAGGCTACAAAGCCGGACTGGGCTTGTACTACAGCCCAGGCGACCTGAACCTCGGCCTCAGCTACGCGCGCCTTTCCAGCGGGCTTGCCTACGACGCCGGTTACCTTTATGAAACCGACCACGAGTATCTGGGAACGAGTTTCAGCTGGAGTAAAAGCTATGCCGCCAGGGCGGTGCGTTATCTGGCCCTGAGCGCCTATGCTTCTGGATATCACAGCAACCTGAGCACAAACCCATATTACGCCTATGAATCAGGAGGCACCGCCAACCTCAATCTGGCTTCCAGATTCAACTTTCTGGTGGCCGGGACGGTGGCCCGGGTGCCAGACCGCACGTACGGTCTGCACGACGTCTACAACGGTATGCTGGGCTGCACCTGGGCGAAACTGCGTAATTTCCGCGTATTCGGACATTACTATTACGGACACAGCTTGGTTTACGCCCTCGCCGCGGTGTATCCCCAAGATCGGTTCGGGCTGAACCTCTGGGGCATGCCGTTTACCAATCTGTCCCTGAGTTTGCAGGGCACCTGGACCCGCTACGGTTACGAAAAACTGATTAATCCGGAAACAGGGATGGTGCTGCTGGACGATGAGTATTACATAGCCAACGCGACCCTGGAATACACTCCCAGCGCGGTTTTCAAGATATCCCTGGGCGGCTCTCTCAGCACCTACGAACAGGCCGGCAAGAGCGCGTCTCTGAACTATTACGGCAATCTGCGCTACGAATTCCGGCCGGAATGGTTCGCGTTTGTGGGCGTCAAATCGGCCCAAACACAGACTGAAGCATCCACTTGGGGCGATCCGCTGGGAACCTTCCGGCAGGACATGAACACAGCCTACGCCAAGTTGAGCGTGGCGTTCTAAGCGGCCGGATCACTCTTCTGGAGCGATTTTCTGCCGTTTGCGCAGCCAGACCAGTAGGGCCACGGTGTCCGCGTAATTGACTCCGGGAATCCGCGTAGCCTGGCCGAGGCTGCGGGGCCGAACGCGCTGCAGTTTTTCGCGGGCCTCCGAGGCGATGGTTTCAATCTGACGATAGTCGATGTCCCCCTCCAAAGCCAGGTCCTCTGAGGCTTGAAAGCGCCGCATCTCCTCTTCCGCCCTGTTCAGATAACCCTCGTACTTGATCTCCAGTTCGCAGCGGCGCAGGATATCCGGAGTCACATCCGGAGAGGGTTGGAAGCCATAGTTGGCCAGCCTGGCCCAGTCCAGGTCCGGACGCTTGAGCAGCTGGGCGAATTTCTGGGGTTCGCGAAGATCCGGATGGGGGGTGGAATTCTCCGCGCGCAGGCGCTCCAATTCCCGTTCCTTGAGGAGCAGCATGGTCTTAAAGCGCTGCCAGCGCTGGTCGGAAACCAGTCCCAGCTTGTAACCCAGCGGCATCAGGCGTTCGTCGCAGTTGTCCTGGCGCAGCAGCAGTCTGTACTCCGCGCGGGAGGTGAACATCCGGTAGGGTTCATTGGTGCCGCAAGTTACCAGATCGTCGATCAGCACACCGATGTAAGCCTCGCCGCGGCTGAGAACGAGGCCGGGAGTGCCTTCCAAAGCCAGGCTGGCGTTGATGCCGGCCATGATGCCCTGCGCGGCGGCCTCCTCGTAGCCGGAAGTTCCGTTGATCTGTCCGGCCAGCCACAGTCCCTTTATCCGCCTGCTTTCCAGGGTGGGCGCAAGTTCCGCGGGATCGATGTAGTCGTACTCGATGGCATAGGCGTAGCGCATGATCCGGGCCTGTTCAAGGCCGGGAATGCTGTGCACGATCCGCTCCTGGATTTCCGGCGGCAGCGAAGTGGAAATGCCGTTCACATATGCCTCAAAGGTGTTCAGGCCCTCGGGTTCGATGAAGATCTGGTGGCTCTCACGCTGGGGGAATTTTACGATCTTGTCTTCGATGGAGGGGCAGTAGCGGGGTCCGATGCCCTGAATGATACCGCCGTAAAGGGATGACTTTTGCAGATTTTCCCGGATGATCCGGTGCGTTTCCGGAGTGGTGCGGGTGAGGTAGCAACTGATTTTATTGCTGAGGCTTAGGTCTCGATACCAGGAAAATCCCGAGGGTTCGGGGTCGCCAGGCTGTTCCTCCAGGCTGGCGTAGTCCAGGCCGCGCGTGTCTATCCTGGGCGGAGTGCCGGTTTTGAAGCGGGGCAGCTGGAAACCGAGCTGGTTCAGGGAAGCCGACAGCGCTTCCGCGGAAGGTTCGCCGCTGCGTCCGCCGGGAACGGAGACCTTGCCCACGTGGATCAATCCGCGCAAAAAGGTGCCGGTGGCAAGGATCACCTGCGGGGCCCGGTATTCTTTTCCGATAAGGGTTTTAACTCCGCGGACGCGGTTTTCCTCCACCAAGATCTCCGCCACGTCGGCCTCGATCAGCAGCAGGTTGGACTGGGCTTCCAGGAGTTCGCGCATCAGCCGGGAATAGAGCTGACGGTCGTTTTGGCAGCGCGGCGCCCAAACCGCGGGACCCTTGCTGCGGTTGAGCATGCGGAAATGGATGCCGCTTAGATCGGCGATATGGCCAAGCTCGCCCCCCAGGGCGTCTATTTCCCTGGCAAGATGGCCCTTGGCGGGTCCTCCGATGGAGGGGTTGCAGCTCATGCGGGCCAGAGATTCCAGTTTGAGGATGAAAAGGGCTGTGTTCGCGCCCCGACGCGCGGCGGCGAGGGCCGCCTCGACCCCGGCGTGGCCTCCGCCAACCACGATCACGTCAAAGCCGGAGGGCATGATCTCAGGTCAAATGCTGGCTGAACCAGGCGAAGAGTGGATCCAGCCCCGTGTTTTTCAGGGCCGAGACCGCGTAGAGCGGAATACCTTCCAGATCCAGGCCTTTGGCCAACAGCTGCAAAGCCTTGGGAATCTTGTTTTTGGGTATCTTGTCCGCCTTGGTGGCCACCACGCAGTAATCGAGCTTGCGCCGGCGCAGCAGTTCCAACATCTGGATATCCTTGGGGTCAGCCGCGTGGCGGATGTCCACCAACACGATGATCCCGCGCAGTTGCTGACGTTCGTCGAAATAGTGGTTGATCATCTTGCGCCACTTTTCCTGCTCGGTTTGCGAAACTTCCGCGAAGCCGTAGCCGGGCAGGTCGGTGAGCTGCAAACGCCCGTCGGAGGCGGTGGCATCGTCTTTCCAGCGGATCAGGAAGAAATTCAGCAGCCGGGTCTTGCCGGGATGGTTGCTGGTCTTGGCCAGTTTGCGCCGGTCCGTGAGCAGATTGATCAGGGTGGATTTTCCCACGTTGCTGCGTCCCGCCACGGCGAATTCCGGATAGGCGCTGGCGGGATAATCCTTGGGTTCGACGGCGCTTTTTACGAAAAAGGATTCTACAAATCTAAGCATGGGAATAAGTTACGCTGGACCGTTCGGATTCGCAAACTTCCACCTCCGCCACGTGGACGGGCTCGCCGGAGAGAATTGATCCCATCCGTTCAAAGATGTGGCGGGCGAGGTTCTCGGAGGTGGGGTTCTGCTCCGTAAAGGCTGTCAGTTCATTCAAATAGGCATGGTCAAGTTCGTCGGTGATCTCTTTCAGCAGGGCTTTGATGCGGCCAAAATCCATGGCCATGCCGATATTGTCGAGGGTCTCAGCCTGCAAAGTTACCCGCACGGTCCAATTGTGTCCGTGCAGATTGCTGCAAGCGCCTTCATAGCCGCAGAGGCGGTGGGCGGCGCTGAAGGAATCGGTTACGCTAAGTTTGTACATATCAGTCTCTTAAAAGTATTTTTTGCGGATGAAGAACCAGACCAGCAGCAGCGAGGCCAGCACGGAGATGGCGATCACGAGCGGAAAAGCCTGCGGATGCTCGGCCAGGGGCAGCTTCACGTTCATGCCGTAGAGGCTGGCGATGAGGGTGGGAACGGCCAGCACGATCGTCACCGAGGTGAGGAACTTCATCACCACGTTCAGGTTGTTGGAAATGATCGAGGCAAAGGCGTCCATCATCCCGCTCAGGATGCTGCTGTGGATGTTCGCCATCTCGATGGCCTGCATGTTGTCGATGATCACGTCCTCCACCAGGTCCTCGGATTCGGGATCCTGATTCAGCCAGCGCGAGCGTTGCAGCCGTTCCAGGATTATCTCGTTGGACCGCAGCGAAGTGGAAAAATAGACCAGGCTCTTCTCCAGCCGCAGCAGCCGGAACAGTTCCTGATTGCGCAGGCTTTGGCTGAGTTCGCTCTCGATCTTGTTGGTGCGGCGGTTGATCTCTTTGAGGAACCGGAGGAAATAGAGTGAGGCGCGCAGCGCGATCTGCAGTAAAAAGCTTTGCTGGGTGATCCGGAAAGGCTTATGTTTGCCTTCCAGCCAGACGTTGAGTACCTCGTTGTCGAAAAACGAGACCGTGATCAGCTTGTCCTGCACCGCGATCACGCCCAGCGGCGCCGTGGTGAAGGACAAACTGGCCGAACGGTGCTTGTAATAGAGCGGGACACGCATAATGATGAGAACGGCGCCCTCGTCATACTCCATGCGGCTGTTCTCATCGGCATCCTGGAGGTCCGTGATGAAGTCTTCCGGCAACCCGAACTCGTCGAGCAAAGCCTTGATCTCATCCGCCGTGGGGCTTTCCAGATGTATCCAAAACGCCTCACTGTGCGCCAGGGCCGGCTCAAAACGCTGTTCCCTGACCTTGAAATACTGGATCATGGCAACCTCCTTTAGCTTTTATTTTTCGATAGATGCCACAATTCTGAACGGCGGGTTTATGGCAACAGAAATCTGCCCGGCCGGCGCGCAGCACGGAGCCAGCCCGGCAGAGACCATTTTTTCAACCTATGGGGTGAACCGCCTGCCTGTCCGCCCCGCCCTGGCTGCCCCCGCGGACCGGGAAGCGGTCTCCCAAACCTCTGCCGTTCAGATGTTTACGCTCCATCAAATTGTTTGTTTTGGAACGGTCTACATGTTTATAATAATAAGCAAAACAATTATAATACTTGACAAATTATTTGGCTTCTCGTAAAAATGCACTCGTCGCTCAGCCTGCCTTGCGGGCTCTGCTAACTTTTAGCTAATGACCAGTTCTGGCCCCGGGAGTTTGCCCATGCGAGTTATCTCTCGTCCCATTTCGGATTTTTTTCCACAGCCAGGCAAGCGGGTCGGCCCCGCTGAGCCCGGCAGGGGGGCAGGCGTTCCGGGAAGCCTTGACAGGCAGGTTTCAAAGCATTTTATTATCAATCGGGAGAGATCATGAAACACCCACTCATCACCTTTTTATTCCTGTGCCTCGCCGCTTCCTCCGGAGCCCTAAGCTACTGGACGGGAGCGGTTTCCGCCGACTGGCACGACGCTTCCAACTGGACCGCCGGAGTGCCGAACCCCACCATCCACGCCATGATCCCGGAGGTGGCCAACAACCGCTATCCGGTGATCAACACCACTGCTGCAGTTTGCCAACGGCTTTCCCTACAAGCCAATGCCAGCCTCACAGTGGGTACGGCCAACCTCACCGTGGTGGAATACGCCCTCATCTGGGGCCAACTGAACATGAATTCCGCCACCGACCTGGTTACAGGGCAGAGCCTTCAGTGGCTGGAGGGGGCATCCGTAAACGTTTCCAACCCGAACGCGGAGATCTACTGCGGCGGCGGAATGAGTTTCGCCGCCGGCTCCAATGTCCAGTTCAGCACCGGGTATGTGGAGTTCAGCAACACCACTGGGGTCGACAACTGGATCAAGAACAACAGCGCCAGCACCGTTTTGCCCAACGTCCGTTCCCGCAATTCCTCCGGCGGGCTCTTCTACATCCACGGCGACAGCACCGAGGACACTGTGATCGGCGGCAATTTCTGGAATTACGCCAACTGCAGCTTCCGCTGCGAATTCAACCTAAACTTGATCGTAAGGGGCCATTTCAGGGATTACAACACGATCCCTGGCAAGGGTGTGTTTCTGATGAACGGCACAGTAGTGATGGACGGCTCCAACCAATTTTTGGAACCCAACAGCCAGACCATGCTAAACAACCTCAGCTGCAGCCAGAGCGGAACCCTTAGCCTCAGCTCGGATCTCTTCCTGCGCGGCACCCTCAGCATCAACAGCGGTGTTTTCGACCCCGTGGGCCACGCCATCAGGATCCGCGGCGACTGGGTCAATCTCGTCGGCCCGGCGGCTTTTCTGGAAACGGGAACCACCGTCACCTTCGAAGCGGACTGGGACCAGTACTGCAATCACGACGAGGATTTCGACCACTTGATCCTGAACAAGGTGGCGGATTACTTCATTGTGAACAGTAACGTTGCGGACGTCAGCTGCGCCTCCTACGAATGGATCCACGGCGGGATCAAGGTTCTGGCGGGCTCGTTCTCCGCCCTGTCCCTGGCGAACAACTTCATCGCGGGCGAGTGGTTCCTTCAAACCGGCGGGACCATCAACCTCAGCAATCTTGGAACATCCCGCTTCATCGATCTGGGCGGGTCGCTTGCCATCAGCGGCGGGACCTTCAATGTTTACGGCGGCGGGGACCGCTCTATTTGGCCCTATCCGAACGCTGCTTCCATCAGCATGAGCGATGGCACCCTCGAATTCCATGACCAGGGGGTGGAAATCTTCCTTTCAGCAACCCCCTTCAGCGCCAGCATCACCGGCGGCACCATCCGCGTGGCTGGAGGCTTCACCGTCAACCGTACGGGCTTCAACCCCAGTGGAGGAACCATCGTGCTGGCGGGCAGCACGGATTGCCAGGTCAGCCACGTGGCCGGCTCCAATTTTTACAACCTGGACATCAATAAATATCTGGAAAGCCCGACCGCCAGCCTGCCCCGCCACGCCACAGACAGGGAGGGAAACAGCCGCGAACTCACCCGCTCGCAAACAGTTGCAGCCGCGTCCGACCTGGACATCAACGGTTATTTTATGCAGCATGCCGGCTATTTCACCGCCCCCGCCCAGATGAACGTGCGCGGCAACTGGCACAAATATACCGATCACGATTCCTTCACCGAGGGCGCCGGCAAAGTGGTTTTCGACGGCAACGTTAATAGCACGATTTACGGAGAGGAGGAATTTAACGTCCTCGAACTGGCCAAAAATTCATCCAGCCAAGGTTTGAACGTTCCCCTCAACAGCGTGGCTGAGTGTGAATCCTACGACTGGACCCAGGGCTTTCTCACCGTCTCCGGAGGCCTTTTTTACGCCCATGACATGGTTGACAATGTGATCCAAGGCAGCGTGAATCTCTCCGGGGGCAACATCACCTTGGTCCAGGACGCTGCCCAGACCCTGGGCCTGCGGGGAAATCTCAATATCAGCGGCGGCGAACTGCATATCTGGGGTGGGGCCGCGGATATGGTCACAGCCATGCCCAGCGGAGGAAACGCCAGCTTCACCATGTCCGACGGGCTGTTTTACCGCCACGGCTGGGGGATCGGTATCTACGACAATGCCTACACTTTCAGCGAAAACATCACTGGCGGCATCATCCGCACCGAAGGCAATTTCTACTGCGCCCGGGCGGAATTCACCCCCGCCGGAGGAACATTGGAACTCACCGGCATCGCGGAAACTCATCTCACCCTGGTGGCGGGAACCCTGCACGGTCTGCTAACCGACAAACCCGAGGCCTGGGTGAAACTGCTGACCGACGTGACCGCGAACGGCACCATCACTGTGCAGACGGGCATTCTGGACCTCAACGGCAATACCCTATATGCCAACGGTGGAGCGGTGATCCGCGGAATTCTGTATATCGATCATCTGGCCCGCCTCTGCATGGGCAGCCAGAAATACCTGAATGTCGAGGACGGCGGAATCCTGCGGCCTTGGGGGATCGACGGCGATCTGGCCATCATCAACACCGAATCCGGTTTCTTTTACCTGAATATACGCGACGGCGGCACCATCTCCGCCCGCTTCTGCCTGTTTTCGAACATCTCCCAGGATGGAATCAATGTCTGGCCCGGAGGCATCATCGAGCCCCTCCATCCTCTGTTCCATTGCGCCTTCAACGCCGGTGTGGCCGGCGGGACCTTCCTGAGGATCGACAACAGCGACAATGTGGTGATCCACTACGCCAGCTTCAACAGCAATCCCGGCGGTGGGGCCAGCAACGTGACCAAAGCTGTTGATTCCGGTATGGTGAATTTCGTGAATGCCACAGGTCTGTTTAGCGGCGAGGATTTTGACGCTGACCCCAACAACCGGGTTTTCTGGAATACTGGCACCGACATCCCCGATCTGCAGATACTGCGCGCGGAATGGATCCTGGCCAGCCCCAACCCCTATTTAGGCGATTCCCGCGACTTAAAGGTGACGGTGGTGAACAACAGCGTTTATGCAACCACCGAGGAATTTTACCTCGATCTCTATTATGATCTGAACCTGGCTCCGGTTGTCGATCAGCTGGGAAACAAATACACCAGGTTGATAGAACTGCCCGCGGGTCTTCCCACGGACGTGGTTTTCACCGGCATCGCCAATTACGACGAAGCTCTCACCGGAACCTGGAATTCCTGGCTGCAGATCGACACCGACGCGGAAGTTATCGAATCGAACGAAAGCAACAATGTTTACGGGCCTTTCCAGATCACTTGGGAACCCCTTCCGCCCATTACGGATCTGAGCATCGCTTACGATCCCATCACCGAAATGGTCACCCTGAACTGGAACTACCCCCTCAGCGTAACCAAGTTCAATGTCTACCTTGATTCCGATCCCTTCGGCGCCTTCAGCGCCTCCACCGGATGGTCCACCACCCACAGTTATTCCTTCTCGCCGGGACCGACCCGCTTTTTTAGGGTAAGCGCCGAGCGCCTCCCACCCTTGAAAGTGGATGTTAACCCGCCCCGGATCCGAAATTAGTCAAACCGCGCCAAAAGTTGATAAAGTCCCGCAAGCAATTGCGGGACTTTTGTTTACAGTAAGTAAAAGTCCCCCTGTCAATCTGTTTGGCCCCCGCGATCATTACGGGATAAATACGGGATCAATACGGATTTCATCCGTATTGATCCCGTATTTATCCCGTATTGTAAACGGGAGCCATGTGGGAAATTTACCCGTCTCGTATTTTTTGATTGACAGACAGCCTGTGTCTGTTAAAATGGCTTGCTCACATAAGGATAAGAATATGGACATTAAAATGACCCGGGAGTTCATCCAAAAGCTCCCTAAAACGGACTTGCACGTGCACTTGGACGGCAGCGTGCGCATCGACACGATCATCGATCTGGCCAAGCAGTTCAAGATCAAGCTGCCCACTTTGGAGCCGGACGAAATGCGTAGCCTGATCGTTTGCGGTGACCACACCGTGAGCCTGGAGGACTATCTGCGCGGCTTTGGGATCGTGAACCTGGTGCTGCAAAACAAGGAAGGCCTGCGCCGCGCGGCCTACGAACTGGCCGAGGACGCCGCCAAAGAGAACGTGCGCTACATGGAAGTGCGCTATTCGCCCATCCTGCATACGGATAGAGGCCTCAAGCTCACCGAGATATCGCAGGCGGTGATCGACGGACTCAAACAGGGCGAGCGCGATTTCAACATTAAAACGGCCGTGATCATCTGCGGCATGCGCAACATGGATCCCACCACTTCGGTGAAGCTGGCGGAGCTGGCCGTGGCCTTCAAAAACAAGGGCGTGATCGGTTTCGACCTTGCCGGCGGTGAATACAACAACCCCGCCAAAGACCACAAGGAAGCCTTCGACCTCTCGCTGAAGAACAACCTCAACATCACCATCCACGCCGGCGAAGCCTACGGTCCGGACAGCATCCACCAAGCGCTGCACTATTGCGGCGCGCACCGCATCGGGCACGGCACCCGGCTGGTGGAGGACGGCGATCTGCTGAACTATGTGAACGACCACCGCGTCCCGCTGGAGATCTGCATCAAGAGCAATTTCCACACCAAGGCGGTGCCGGACATCCGCAGCCACCCCATCGATTTCTACATCGACTACGGCCTCCGTGTGACCATCAACACGGACAACCGCACCATCAGCGACACCACCGTCACCGACGAATATCTGCTGGCCATCAACGAGCTCAAGTTGGATTACCCCACCATCAAAAACGTGATCCTGAACGGCTTCAAGAGCGCCTTCATACCTTATAAAGAACGCGTGCGCCTGATCAACTCCATCCTGAAAGAACTGGAGGAGATCGAGGAAAACGAGCTGAACACCAAGGTCAAGATCAGGGAAAATCTCTGAGCATGCGTGACCTCATCCAAGCTTCCTGCACGGCCGCGGGCCGCACCCTAAAAGCCTTTTTGGCCGGGGAAGGCAATTTCGCCGCCATCGAAAACGTGGCCCGGCTGATCGCGGAGCGCTTTGCCCGCGGCGGCAAGGTGATCGTGTTCGGAAACGGCGGCTCGATGTGCGACGCGATGCACTTCGCGGAAGAGCTCACCGGCCGGTTCCGCCGGGATCGCAAAGCCCTGCCCGCCATCGCTTTATCTGATCCCAGTTACCTCACCTGCGTGGGCAACGACTACGGTTTCGAGCAGGTTTTCGCCCGGGGCGTGGAAGCCTACGCCGTGGCCGGGGACGTGGTGCTGGGTCTTTCCACCAGCGGCAATTCGCCGAACGTGATCCGAGCCCTGGCCACCGCGCGGGAACTGGGTTGCCACACCATTACTCTGCTCGGCAATGACGGAGGCAAGCTGGACGGGACCTGCGACCTGCAGATCACCGTGCCCGGCGAACACAGCGACAGGATCCAGGAACTGCACACCCTGATCCTGCACATCATCAT
>CAZVXH010000074.1:0-12740 GCA_964631015.1 uncultured Candidatus Cloacimonadota bacterium
ATTCTGGAGACAAAATAATCACAATATATGATTTGTCAACGTGGAATTTGTATTAGATAGACACGTTGGTATCATGATGTTTTACGTGAGTCCCTTGGGGACGACATATATGATACATATATCATTGTGGTTTATATGAATATCAGATTACAATATGCCGTCCCCACGGGACTCCGGGGGCATTTTTCGGACTTGGGTGCTATCTGAAATTCCGTCCCTACGGGACTTTTACGGAATTTTCTCTTGCTTTTCACACAGCCTCGTAGGCTGGAATCCAGCCAAGTTAGTACCACGTGGCGCATGATACCAATCATGCGGGATGCCGGTACGCAGCATTGGAATGCTGCGCTACATCCGCCACCACGCCACCAAGCCAAACCCTCTCTGTGCCTCTGTTTCTCCCCATCTCTGTGTTAAAAAAACTCCGTCAAAAGACCTGGATCCCAGCCTTGACCACCCCAACAGCCAACAAGTTGTCTGTCGAGGACCCCGACGCTGGGATGACGGACCCACTCTATTTGAACTTGAGCCTTTGCTTTTCCACCTGTTTCACCCTATCATATTTTCAAAGACAAAGATTAACCAAAGGAAAAGATCATGAACATCAGCAACGCCAATTGGCTGATCGGGCCCTGTTTCTGCTGGGCATGATCGGAGGAATCACCATGACAGACGCCAAAACCATATACGATTTCAGCGCCGAGCGCATCGACGGCAACCCTGAAAGCCTCAAAACCTACGCGGGTAAAGTGATCCTGGTGGTGAACACCGCCAGCAAATGCGGCTTCACCAAGCAGTACGACGGGCTGCAGAAACTCTGGGAACAATACCAGGACCAAGGTTTGGTGGTGCTGGGTTTTCCCGCCAACAACTTCATGCGCCAGGAACCCGGCGACAATGAAGAGATTGAGAGCTTTTGCAAGCTCAATTTCGGGGTTAATTTCCCCCTCTTCGCGAAGATCTCGGTGCGGGGAAAAGACATCCATCCGCTCTTCGCTTGGCTTAGCTCAAAAGAGGATAATCCCGAGTTCGCGGGCAAGGTAAGCTGGAATTTCAACAAGTTCCTGATCTCCCGCGAGGGAAAGCTGATCGGGCGCTTCAGTTCCCAGACGGAACCCCTGTCCAAAACCCTGGTGGAGGCCATCGAAGCCGCCCTGAACAAATAGGCTCTCGTTAAAACCGAGTGGGTGAAGTGAAAACATGACTGAAGCACTTTGACCCAATAAGTCTCGAATCGTCATTCCGGACGCTGGTGCGTGTCGGGGTCCTCGCGGAGGAGCAAAGTGACTCCGTGGGGTGATTGAGCGCCGGAGATCCGGAATCCAGCCCTTGCGGGAATAGCCAACCAAAAGCCCGGCGTCAAGCCGGGCTTTATATGTGGATCAGGTGTTTTCTTAGATGAAGAGGTTGATGTTGGCCTGTTCGGCTTCGGAGAGGTAAGTGGCAACTCCGCCGATGGTTACGCCATCCATTAATTCTTCCGGAGCCACGCCCATGATATCCATGGACATCTGGCAGGCGATCATTTCCACGCCGGCTTTCTGGGCTTGGAGAATCATCAGTTCCAGCTGGTCCACGTTCTTGTCTTTCATGCGTTTGCGCATCAGGATGGGGCCGATGCCGGCGAAATTGATCTTGGAAAGTCCCAGGGAGCGGCTGCTGCCGGCCAACATCAGGCCGAACATCCTGCCCATCAGGTCTTTCTGAACTTTGGGCTTGTTGTGTTTCTTGATCACGTTCAAGCCCCAGAAGGTGAAGAACATGGTAACTTTTTTGCCGGTGGTGGCGGCGCCGTTGGCGATCACGAAGGAGGCCAGGGCGCGGTCCAGAGCGTCGCTGAAGACCACGATGGTCTTGTTGCGTCCGCCGGCTGAAGCGCCGATTTCCTCGCCGCCGCCCTTGCGGACCGTGGCCACGTATTTTTTACCCACTTCCTCGATGCCGATCAGGGTGTTGCCGGTCATCTTGCACCAGGCTGGAACGTCTTTCACAAAGCCGGGATCGGTGGCGGAGATGCGCAGGGTGTCGCCCTGAAGCAGTTTGTCCATCTCGATCTTGAGGCGCATGATGGGCCCGGGGCACTGCAGCCCGCAGGCGTCAGCTTCCACGGTGCGCCCACCGGGGGTGGCGGTTTCATCTTTTTTATACATTTGGTCGTCCTTGGCGATGTAGTCGCGGGCGAAGATGTCTTCGTTGGTTTGGGGCTGGTGGGCCTGTTCATAGGTGGTGTAGCCCCCGCTGAGGTTGTAAACCTCGTTAAAGCCTTTCTGGGTCAAGATGCGGCAGGCGAAATAGCTGCGGTGGCCGGTACCGCAGAAGACCACGATCTTTTTGCCCTGTGGCACTTCGGCCAGTCGGCCGCGCAGATCGTCCACGGGTAGGTTGATGGCGCCTTTGATGCTGCCCAGGCCAAATTCAACAGGGGTGCGCACGTCGATCAGGACCGAGTTCGCTGGGTCGAGCTGGTCAAGTTCGTTCCAGTGGATGATCCTGGCCACTCCGGCGAGGATGTTTTCGGCTACCATGCCGGCCAGGTTCACGGGATCCTTGGCGCTGGAAAACGGAGGCGCGTAGGCGTGTTCGAGCTCCACGAGGTCGTGCACGGTCTCTTTATGTTTGATGATGTGGGCCAGCATTTCGATGCGTTTGTCCACGCCGTCGAAACCCACCACCTGGGCGCCGTAGAGGCGTCCGTCCTCGCTGGAGAAGGCGATCTTGACTGTGAGGGGCAGGGCGTCCGGATAGTAGCCCGCGTGCGAGGAGGAATGGATGATCGAGGTGTGGTGGGGGATACCCTCCTGCTGCAGCACTTTCACGGAGATGCCCGCCGCGGCCACCGTGATGTCGAAGATCTTGGCGATGGCGGTGTTGATCGAGCCGCAGTATTTGCGCCGGTTGCCCAGCACAATGTTGTCGGCGGCGATGCGGCCCTGTTTGTTGGCGGGGCCGGCCAGATAGGTGAGGAAGGTTTTGCCGGTGATGGGATTGGCCATCGCGATGGCGTCGCCCACGGCGTAGATCTCGGGATCAGAGGTTTGCAGAAACTCATTCACCATGATCCCCTTGTTGGGGCCAAGTTCCAGTCCCGCGGCCTCGGCCAGGCGGCTGTCCGGTTTCACACCGATGGAGAGGATCACCAGATCCGCGGGGATCGCCTTTCCGCTGGCCAGGCGCACCTTGAGCCCGGCGCTGTCGCGTTCGAAGGCCTTCACGGCCTCGCCCAGATAAAGTCCCACGTTTTTGGCTTTCAGATGCTGGTGCACTTGGGCCGCCAGCTCAAAATCCAGATAGGTCATCACCTGCGGGGCCATCTCCACGATTGAGACCATGATGCCCTTGTGATGCAGGTTTTCGGCCATTTCCACCCCGATGAAGCCGGCTCCCACCACCACGGCGTGACGCACCCGGTGCTCATCCAGATATTCTTTGATACTGTCGGTGTCGGGAACGCTGCGAAGGGTGAAGATGGCTGGGTCGTCGATTCCCGGAAGGGGTGGGCGAACCGGTTCCGCGCCAGGCGAAAGCACCAGTTTGTCGTACTTTTCCGTGTTCTCTTGGCCACTCTTGAGGTCTTTGGTGGTCACAGTTTTCGCCGCGCGGTCGATGGAGGTTACCTCCGTGTTGGTGCGGATATCCAAGTTGAGCCTGGATTTTAAGCTTTCCGGGGTCTGCACAAAGAGGCGCTCGCGCTCGGATATAACCCCGCCGATGTAGTAGGGCAAACCGCAGTTGGCATAGGATACGTAATTGCCGCGCTCGAATATGATGATCTCGGCGTGTTCGTCCATCCGGCGCAGGCGGGCGGCTGTGGTGGCGCCGCCGGCCACACCTCCCACAATGAGGTATCTGGGCATGGTATCTCCTTCAGGGAAAGATAGTTGCGAGCCGTACCCGGGCGGCACGCATGGCCGCGCGGAATACCGGTCCCCATATTAAAGATATGCAAAATATGTTCCCCGGCAAGTAAAATCCTATTAAATGGACCGCTCCGAATTGGTTGCCCCTATAAAATATGCCCGGTGGGAAGGGTTGGCCAATCTGGTTGGAACGTAGTCGTTGTCCGCTCTGGCGCGAAGGTTTCATGCGCAGTCTGCGATTTCTGTTGACAGGAAACAGCCGGTTTGTAAAATTGCTTTTATCAATAACGCTAAAAAAAAGGAGTCGCCATGACCAGAGATCGTTTTTCCCGTGTCCACAGTGACCGGGAAGCCCTCTACGCCAGGGTGTTTCGCGCCCTGTGGCAGGACGATGAGGAGGTATTGCTACAGCTTTCCGTTTTTAGCGCAACATTGAAGCCTCTGCGGTGATGAATCCGCTCCCGCCTTCAGGCTGGGAAGCTTCCCAGTGAAGGTTTTTCCCAAGATCCGGCTCACTCCGGGTTTTCCTTTGCCTTCATCAACCCCCCAAACCACAGAGGAGAAAACAAATGCAAGCACTCGGCAGACAAATACTCGTCGAATTTTACGACTGCGATAAAGTTATCCTGCAGGACGAACAGGCCATCCGCACGGCCCTCATCGACGCCTGCGTGATCGGCAAGGCCACCGTTGTAACGGATACCTTCCATTCCTTCAGCCCCCACGGCGTCAGCGGCGTGGTGGTGATCGCCGAATCCCACGTGGCCATCCACACTTGGCCGGAATACGGCTACGCCGCGGTGGACATTTTCACCTGCGGCCAAACCATCGAACCCTGGGACCTCTTCCACCACCTGGAAAAGTGCTTTAAAAGCAAACACAGCAGCAAGATGGAGATCCGGCGCGGTCTCTTCGAAACCGGCGGCGAACCCCTCAAACACAAACCGGATTGAGCCTTGGGCCACTGGCACACGGATTATCACAGCCCCCACCGCGGCCTCACCTTCGAGGTGGAGGCCCTGCTCCACAGTGAACAGAGCTCCTTTCAGCTGATCGAGGTGCTGCAAACCCCTTCCTTCGGCAAGGTGCTGCTGCTGGATGGTGTGCTGATGCTCACGGAAGTGGATGAATTCACCTACCACGAAATGCTGGCCCATCCAGCCCTTTTCACCCATCCCCAGCCCCGGGACGTTCTGATCATCGGCGGCGGCGACTGCGGGACCCTCACCCGGGTGCTGCGGCACAGTACCGTCCGCCGGGTTTTGATGGTTGAGCTCGACGAGCGCGTAACCCGGGTATCCAATCTGTTTTTTCCGGAACTGGCCAACGCGGTGGACGATCCCCGGGCGGAACTGCTCTTTGCCGACGGGATAAGATATGTAAAGGACACCGCTGAAAAGTTCGATGTTATCCTCATCGACAGCACCGATCCCGTGGGACCGGCGGAAGGCCTCTTCCGGGCACCCTTTTTCGCGGATTGCCACCGGGCGCTGCAGCCCGGCGGGATTTTGTGCTTACAATCGGAAAGCCCCTGGATCCCTGAGCTGGGCAAGGTGATCGGCGAGGTCCACCGCGACCTCCGCACCCTCTTTCCACTCGTGAAGGCCTACAGCGCCGCCATCCAGACCTACCAGGCCGGACTCTGGCTCTTCCAGCTGGCCTCCAAATCCCCCGACCCCCTTGCTCCTGAGGTTGGGCCAAGGATCGCCGCGGCGGGTTTGCCCACCCGCTACTACAATCGGGAGCTGCACTACGCGGCCTTCACCCTGCCAACCTTCGTGCGGGAGCAGCTCGGCTGAGTTCGGAAAACCACTTTTTTGCCGTTCCCGGGGATAAAACCTTGACAATCAGGCCCGGGAATTTTTTTGTCCCCTTATCGTCTGAGAAGCCTGACCGGCTTTTCCCCTGAGCTTTTTCGATTCTATCAAAAGGAAGTATGCCATGCCGATCAATTATGCCGAAGTCAAGTCCCGGATCCTCTCTTTCCGCTCCCCCTACGAGGCCAAACTTCAACAGCTTGCGCAGCTCACCCTCCCCGCCAATTTCCCTCTGCGCGAATTTTTTAGCGCGCTGCGCGAAATCAGCCTCCAAGGCGACAAGTTCGGCCGTTTGCTGGACAGTGACCCGGAATTTAAAACCATTACCCTGGAAGAACTTAAGGCCATGAATGCCGAGTTTTATGCCCCTGTTGCGCCCGCCACTGGTTACCCCACTTGCATAGCCAACCCGGATCACGCCGTGCAACTGTACGGCGAAGGGCTGGGCCAGTTCTGCTCGGCCGTCTATTCGGGCTTCCGGGCCACCCGCTATTACCTGATCACGGAAAACTACCTCGCCCTGGACGGGCAGTTACGGCTGTTTTTCGCTCTGCACGATCTGGCTGCCGCGGGTAACAGCAACCTGGCCGGCTGGACCGCGGTTTACCGGGATTCGCGCCTGGAGGGTTTGGAACTGGCAGCCTGCTACGCCTACCTGCTAAGTTACAGCCCGGATTTCAGCTATTATGCCCGGATCATCCAAAGCGCCGATCTGTCCGACCCGCGCTATCTGTACCGTTACGGCGTTTACCTCAGCGAGCACGATCTGGCCATGGCCGATTTTCTGAGCGCCTACCCCGCCGCCGAGCTTGAGGCCATCGCAAAATTCGTTGTCCAGAGTTGGGTGGATGGCTTTACCCGCGCCAAAAAGGACTACCAAAAGAAAAAATTCGCCAACCTGATGATCCCCTGCGGCATGGAACGCCTGGGCCGCCTGCTGCTGGCCGAACTGGACAAGATCGGGATCACCGCTCTGGTGGGGCAGCCCCACAGCCAGGGGATAAACAAACAATACGGCTACGACCACCGTTTCGACAGCGCCCTGGTGCTGGACCGGGAGTACGTGGACCTGCAGCTGGCGGTTTCCGCCAAGGTTCTGGAAGAGCTGAAGGAAACAATCGCGCTGCAGGCGGGCCCTGTATATGTGGAACTTTTTGGCGAAACCCCCTTCGCTCCGGAAGCCCGGGCCAGCGCCCTGAAACTGAGCCCGGAACAGCAACTGCTGCACCGGGAACAGCGGGGGCGCCAGGCCGAATTGTATTACCGCTATTACCACCGCGACGAATCCAGCTTCACCATCATCGCTTTCCCCTCCCCGGAGATCGGCCCCAAGTTCCGCGAGATCTTTGCCGATACACTGCGCATAAACCTTTTGGATTCAAATAGATACGCCCAGATCCAGCAAAAGCTGATCGACGTGCTGGACACGGCTGAGTTCGTGCATGTGAAAGGCAAACCCGGTAACGATACCGACATCTTGGTGAAAATGCACACCATCACCGATCCGGACAAACAGACCAACTTCGAGAACTGCGTGGCGGATGTGAACATCCCGGTGGGAGAAGTCTTCACCTCACCGAAACTTACCGGCACCACCGGCACCCTCCACGTGGAGGACATCTATCTCGGCAACCTGCGCTACTTCAACCTCCGTGTGCGTTTCGAAGACGGCTGGGTGAAAGATTATTCCTGCACAAACTTTGACGACCCCTCCGAGGGCAAAAAGTACATCCACGAAAACCTGCTGTTGCCCCACGACACCCTGCCCATCGGCGAATTCGCCATCGGCACCAACACCCTCGCCTACCAGATCGCCCGCAAACACGACATCCAGGCCCTGCTGCCCATCCTTATCATCGAAAAAATGGGCCCGCACTTCGCCATCGGCGACACCTGCTTCAGCCACGAGGAGGAGGCGCCGCATCCGAACTTCCTGAACGGCAAGGAGATGATCGCCGTTGAAAACGAAAAATCCGCCACCCGGGGCGAAGACCCCATCGGCGCCTACACCCAGAAACACATGGACATCACCCTGCCCTACGATATGTTGGCCTCCATCACCGCCCTCACCCACGACGGCAAACAGCACTTCATTATCCGCGACGGGCGCTTCGTGGTGCCCGGCACCGAGGAACTGAACATCCCTCTGGACGAGATGATCACCTGACATCACCGGGATCAGCGCCCTGATCCTGCTTCAAAAAATCCCTTGGCCGGAGCCGTATCAGCTTCGGCCACTTTTATTTGGCCACGTCAGCATGGGAAGGCGGGGCCGGTATCCGATCAGGCCTTGACCACCGGGATCCAGAGTTCCAGGCTGGAATCCTCTTGGCCGTAGCTGAAAGCCGGACCGTAATACTCGAGGTCGAATTTACCCGTCCACTTCAAACCGGAGGCGGGCAGCCACTCGCCGTATAGAGCGCGGATGGTCTCCTGCAAAGTGTCCAGGCTGCCCCGGTGTTCAAACACGGCGTAGTCCACGGCGGGAAGCGTCATCTCCTCGATCCCGTCAGGCCGCGCGGCATCCGGAGCGACCTCGATCGCGGCCAGGTAGCTGAAAGGAGTGTCGGCGGTCATTTCCACACCAGGGTCGGAATAGCAGATGCCGTAAGCAATTCCGGGCTTCACGCTGCCCGGGATGCCGGCACAGACTTGGTTGAATCTTTCCCACAGGGCGGGGATGACGTTGTTGTTCACGGTGCTGCGGCAGGAGATGCCGAAGACTCGCATACCGGGATTGTGGATGATCTTGGGTTTTTGCATGGTCTCACCTCTTTGTTTTGGTTCAAGCGGGTCGAAGCGGAACGCGGGGAAGCAGCCCGCCCTCATTTTTCCCGGGGTGCAGCCCAGGAGTTGTTTGAAGCTGCGGGTGAACGCGGATTGGGATTCGAAGCGGTAGTCGGCAGCGATCTGTTTGATGGGCCTGTCGCCGCTCACCAGTTCCTTGGAAGCCTCGCTCAGCCTGCGTTTGCGGATGTAGTCACCCAAAGTGCTGCCGGTGCAGGCGCTGAACAGCCGGTGAAAATGCCAGGGCGAATAGTTCGCCGCGTCAGCCACGTCTTCCAGCCTCAGTTCGTCCTTCAGGTGCGCCTCGATGTGGCGCAGGGCCTTGTCCACTTGTTTGCTTGTGCTCATTTCGTTCCTGCTTTTGACTGTTGATATTTTTTGCTGTGCCCCAGCAGCGCCTAACTGTCAAGGATTTTCGCATTGTTTGTTTGTGCATTTTTTGCCGCCTCTCCGCGCGGGTTTGGGACGATCCGCCCAAAACCTCCTCCCATCCGCCTCCCCGCCCGGGCCTGGACATTTTTTTACTCGTGAGTGGACATTTATCAACAGCCTGAAACCAAGATTGAGTGGCATTCAACTACAAATCAAAGCGTGAATTGCGCTGTGGAATATCATAACAAATCAGAAATTAATCTTGACATATTTTATTGAATAGTGAGGAATGTAATTAAACATGAGCTTTGTTTTCGTCTTTAAATGTACAGAGTGAGTTGGGGAAACCCTGCATTTCCAAAGCCATTTGATAAGGCGTTTTCCAGGTTCCCGCGCGTGGTGAAATGCAGGTTTAGCCTTCGCGCGGGACGGATATGGAAGCGCACTTGTCCGCCCCGGGAAGCCTGGGAAGCTACTGCCTGAGTTCTTCAGGCAGAACGGGCTGGCCCGAACCCAAAGTGAAACCTGCCGGCTCCCGGCTCCGCGAAGACCGGTCCAGACAGATCAAGTGTTTTAAGCTTAAGCATTTAACAAAGGAGTTAAAATGAAAAAGCTGATCTTTGTATGTCTCATTGTTGCCCTGGGCGGCCTTCTGAGCGCCCAGACAGATCCGGAGTGGCTGTGGGCGTCGCGCGCGGGGGGAACCCTGGACGATTACGGTTACAGCATAGCCGTGGATAACACCGGCAACACTTACGTGTCCGGCCATTTTCAGAATACCGCGGATTTTGGCGGCACCACCCTGACCACCGCGGGCAACTACGACATCTTCGTGGCCAAAATGGATCCATCCGGAAACTGGCTGTGGGCGAAACGCGCCGGAAGCAATCTGGGCGATTACAGTTACAGCATAACCGCAGATGACGCCGGGAATTGCTATCTCACCGGCGGTTTCCAGGGCACCGCCTCTTTTGGCCAGTTCAGTTTGGTAAGCGGCGGAATCTACGATGCCTTCGTGGCCAAGCTGGACACCAACGGTAACTGGCTGTGGGCCACGCGGGCGGGTGGTTCCGGCAGTGACGACGTGGTCTGGAACATTGCCGTGGACGCCAACCAAAACTGTTATGTAGCCGGCACATTCATGGCTGTGGCTTCCTTTGGCAGCATCCAGCTCACCAGCAAGGGGGGCTATGACGCGTTCGTAGCCAAGCTGGACCCCGCGGGCTACTGGGTGTGGGCCAAAGGGGCGGGCGGCACTGCTGGCGATCAGGCTTACGGCATCGGCCTGGATAATGCCGGAAACATCTATGTAACCGGATACTTCGCCGGAACGGCGGACTTTTTCATGAACATCCTCACCAGCCAGGGCAGTGATGACATCTTCGTAGCCAAACTGGACCCCGACGGCAACTGGCAGTGGGCGATCAGCGCTGGTGGCCCGGGCCAGGACGGAGGCTATTGGCTGGCGGCGGATGGAGCCGGGAACTCTTACATAACCGGCGCTTTCGTATACACGGCCCAGTTCGGTGGGTCCATCCTGACCAGTTGGGGCGGGATCGACCTTCATGTTTCCAAGGTGGATACCAACGGCAACTGGCTCTGGACCAGACAGGGCGGTGGACCGGCGGACGATCACGGCTTTGGGATCTGCCTGGACCCTGCGGGCGGAGTGTATCTGTCCGGGAATAGCGCCGGAAACGCGGTTTACGGCGGAACCAGCCTTTCCGGTTTGGGTGCCTGGGACATCGTGGCCGCCAAGCTGGATAACTCCGGTAACTGGGACTGGGCTTTGCTAACCGGCAGTTCCAGCAACGACACGGCTCTGGAAGTAGCCGCGTGTTCCGGGGGTTACGTCTATCTGACAGGAGTTTTTTCGCTCTCGACGCCGTTCGGCGCCACCACCCTCACCAGTGTTGGCTTGAGGGACATCTTCGTGGCGAAACTCAGCCAGGGCGTGGGTGTGGATGATGAACTGGCCCCGGAGCCAACTGAGGCGTCCTGCCTGTATGAAGCCTGGCCAAATCCTTTCCACACCGGCAGCGCCGCCACCATCAAAGCCAGGATCGCCGCCGGGGAAAGCGGGACCATAATCCTCTGCAACCTCCGCGGACAGGTGATTCAAAGCCAGCAACTAAGCAGCGGCACACATCAAATCACCGTCGAAGGCGGTGAACTGCCCGCCGGGATCTATCTGTACCGGCTTAAAACGCCAAGTGTTTGCGCCACCAGGAAGTTGGTGCTGTTAAATTAGAAGATTCCCATCAAACAGATCATTTGGAACGTCTGCCGGGTCCGGCTCAGATCGAGCCAGGGCGGCGGGCGTGGTAACGGCCTAAATATCTGATGTATAGGAGTAAATCATGAACAAGCTGGTCTTTGTTTGTTTGATAGTTGTTATAGGCGGTTTGCTAAGCGCCCAAACCGAGCCCCAGTGGCTTTGGGCAGCCCGCGCGGGTAACGCGGAAGAGGATCTCGGCGCCGGCATTTCCTGCGACGGCAGTGGAAACATCTATGTAACGGGGGTGTTTTCCGGCACGGTGACTTTCGGGGCCACCACCCTTACCAGCGCCGGCGGCACGGATGTGTATGTGGCCAAGCTGGATACGGATGGCAACTGGCTTTGGGCCAGGCGTGCCGGAGGACCTGACTATGAGCACGGCTACAGCATTTGCACCACCAGCGCCGGGATCTCTTACATCACCGGCTATTATCAGGGCAATGCCGATTTTGGCCCCAACATTCTGGGCAGCGAAGGAGCAGGAGACATCTACGTGGCCAAACTGGATGCCGACGGCAACTGGTTTTGGTCCATCCGCGCCGGTGGGACCCTGCACGACCAGGGCAACGGCATCGCTGTGGACGTCGCGGGTAACTGCTTTGTAACCGGGCTGTTCCAAAATGTGGGACATTTTGGCCCTTTCCAGGTGAGCAGCGCCGGGAACCGCGACATCTACACCGCCTGCCTCGATCCCGGCGGAAACTGGCTCTGGGCCAAACGCGCCGGAGGCTCCTACCTTGATTTCGGCAATGCCCTGGCCGTGGATAGCGGCGGCAGCATCCTGTTTACCGGGGAGTTCTGGAATACAGCTGATTTTGGCGCCATCAACCTCACCAGCAGCGGCTACAACGATGTCGTGATCTGCAAACTGGGCGAAGGCACCCCGGTAGATGACGCAGTCCAAAACCCGCCTTCAGTGTTGCGGATAAGGAACTACCCCAACCCCTTCAATCCAGCCACCACACTTGAGTTCAGCGTTCCCGCATCCTGCCGGGTCTGCCTGAAGATCTACGGTCTGAAAGGGCAGTTGGTTCGAACTATCTTGGACGAGGTCCGCGCCGCGGGAACCCACAAAGTGGTCTGGGACGCCCGGGATGATAGTGGCCGGGAGGTTTCCAGTGGAGTATACCATGTTCGTTTCAGCGCCGGAGGTAGCGGGGCCGTCCGCCAGCTGTTGCTGGTCAAATAATTGTTGTTGAGAAGCCACCATCCCTGTTTCCGCGAGGTTGGTGTTTTCGTGCCCTTGGGGATGCTGTTTTCGCACCCGGCAGGGATCCGGGTTCTTTGCCGCCTCTCCGCGCGGGTTTGGGGCGATCCGCCCAAAACCTCCTCCCATCCGCCTCCCCTTAGCCTCCCCTTAAGTTCCCGCCTAACAGGCAGGAACTTGGCGGGAGGTGGGCAAGGGGTGAATAGGCTGAGCCTCAGGGCGAAACACCCTCCAACCCCTCCGTTCGCGCGGGCCGAGCGGATTTTTACCGCAACTCTTCACGCCGCTCCAAATATAGTGGGTAACAAAAGTCTCAAGTTCAATTATGGCCGTCATTCCAGCGCAGGCTGGAATCCAGTCAAGATAATACCACGTGGCGCATGATGCCAATCATGCGGGATGCCGGTACGCAGCATTGGAAT
>CAZVXH010000075.1:0-12489 GCA_964631015.1 uncultured Candidatus Cloacimonadota bacterium
CGAGCAACCAGGACATAATGAACACGCTCACGTATTCCCATGTCCTATTTTCCATTTTCACACTCCATCTATAAGATTTCTCAATAATCTTGGTGGGCTGTTTTTTGTCAATGTAAAAGGGCTGCCACTTTCCCACCCGGTCCGATTTGTTCCCGCTGCCAGTGACAGTTCTGAACAGGGGCAGCTGTGGCCCGGAAGCCATGAATGGCTTTTAGGCCGGGCGCAATCACCATTTTGGGCAGCCGCAGGGATCAGGGGCGGTTTTGGGACGCGCCTGTATCAGATCTTAGTTCGAGAGGCCTCGGGAGGAAGCGCGGACAAAATCGACGAAGATCTGCTGCTCGGGTGTGAGCGAGGGCCAAGATTCCACTACTGCCAAGGCTTGGGAGACGTTTAGCCCCTGGCGGTAAAAAACCCGGTAGATCTCTTTGATGGCTGCGAGGACATCGCTGGAAAAGCCTTTGCGCAGCAGGCCGACGCTGTTCAGTCCGGTGGTTTTGTAAGGATTGCCCATGCCCCGGGTGTAGGGAGAGATGTCTTTTTTCACGGCGGAAGCCCCTCCTACAAAAGCGTGGGTGCCGATGTGCACGAACTGGTGCACCGCGGTGATCCCGCCGATGCTGACGTGGTCGCCGATCACCAGATGCCCCGCCAGTTGCGTGGTATTGGCGATCACGCAGTCGGAGCCGATATTGCAGTTATGTGCCACATGCACATATTCCATCAGCAGATTGTCGTTTCCCACCACGGTAAGTTCATCCACGCAGTTGCTGCGGTTGATGGTCACGAATTCGCGGATCACGTTGCGGTCGCCGACGCGGACACCGGTCATCTTTCCGCTGTATTTGAGGTCCTGGGGGTCGGTGCCGATCACGGCATAATGAAAGATCTGGTTATCGTCTCCGATGCGCGCCTGCCCCATCACGATCACGTTGGAGTGGAGCAGGTTGTTTCTGCCCAAAACCGCTTCCGGTCCGATCTGGCAATAGGGTCCAATCTCGCAACCCTCGCCTATCACAGCGCCGGGATGGATGATGGCGGTGGGGTGGATGCCGCTCATGAGTTCTTTTTTTGTAGCAGGGCCAGAAAATCGCCCTCGGCCACTTTTTCATCGCCCACATAGGCGTCGCCGTGCATCTTGGAGAGGCTGCGCTTGAGAGAGATCACCCTCAGTTCATAGCGCAGGGTGTCGCCGGGCAGCACCGGTTTGCGGAACTTGACGTTGTCGATGGAGGCGAAATAGGCCACCCACTCGGAAGGATCGTCCATCTGGCGCAGCAGGATGATGCCACCGGCTTGGGCCATGCCTTCCAGGATCAGCACTCCGGGCATGATGGGATGGCCAGGAAAATGGCCTTGGAAAAAGGGTTCGTTGATGGTCACGTTTTTGATGCCGGTGATGGCTTCGCCGGGTTTGAGGTCGATGATCTTGTCCACCAGCAGGAAGGGGTAGCGGTGGGGAATGATTTTCATAATGGCATTCACATCGAAGATCACGTCTTTGGTGTGGTCTTTTTGGTATTTCTTTTTCAGGTCCTGCTTCAGCTGGATCGAGCGGAGCTTCTTCACCAGTTCCACATTGGTCTTGTGGCCGCTGCGGGCAGCAAGGATGTGTCCGCGAATGGGCATTCCCAGCAGGGCGATGTCGCCGATCAGGTCCACCACCTTGTGGCGCACGAATTCGTTTGAGTATCTCAGCTCGTGGCTGTTCAGGATGCCTTCAGGCGAAACGGTGATCGGCTGGTGATAGGCAAAAACCTCGCGCAGATGCTCAAGTTCCGCCGCGGTCATGTCCGGCTCCGCGATCACCAGAGCGTTGTCCAGCGAACCGCCTTTGATCAGGCCCTGTTCCTTGAGCTTGAGGATCTCGTTGATGAAGCAGAAAGTGCGTGCTCCGGCAAAATCCCGCTCAAAACATCTGATATGCGGAAGAAAGGTGTATTGGGTGCCCAGATGCGGGTGTTTGTAGTCGATCATGAAGGTTACCTTCAGTTCGTTGGAAGGCACCACCACCACGTCCACGTTCTCTTCCGGGCAGGAATAGCTGATTGCTTCGTCAAACTCGAAATAGATCCGCTCGGCGTCCTGCTCTTCAAACCCCGCCTGTTTCAGCAGGTGCACGAAAACCAGCGGGGAACCGTCTCCCACCGGTACTTCCGGACCGTCGATCTCGATGCGGATGTTGTCGATCGTGAGGCCTTTGATGGCGGCCAGAACGTGCTCGATGGTGCCAACGGTCACGCCGTCCCGGCCGATCGTTGTGCCCCTCGAGATATCCACCACGTGTTCGATGTCCGCCGGGATCTCCGGTTTGGCGGGCAGATCGGTGCGGATGAAGACGATGCCTTCATCCTTTCCGGCAGGCAGGAAGCGGATGGTGGAGATCTCTCCGGAATGCAGGCCGATGCCGGTGTAAGTTACTTCAGATCTGATCGTATGCTTGAATTCTGCCATGGCTCAGTCCTCTTCAATTTTTGTCTGCTTGCGGTACTGCCCGTAGATCTCGGGCAATTTTCTCTGGATTGCCAGGATGCGCTTGTAAACTTTGGCGTCGATGGCCGGCGTGCCCCAGTAGAGTCCATCGGCGGGAAGGTCGTGGGTTACTCCGCCCTGAGCTCCGACCATGGCGCGGTCGCCGATGCTCAGATGCCCAGCGGAGCCGGATTTTCCTGCCATGTAAACGTGATTGCCCAGCACCGTGCTGCCGGCCAGTCCCACCTGCGCGCAGAGGATGCAGTGTTTGCCGATCCGGCAATTATGGCCGATCTGCACCAGGTTGTCGATCTTGGTGCCCTCGCCGATCGTGGTGGGGCCCAGGGTTCCTTTGTCCACGGTGGAATTGGCGCCTATCTCCACCCTGTCGCCTATGATCACATTGCCCACTTGGGGTATCTTCTGCTGAATTCCTTCATCCAGAACGAAGCCGAACCCGTCCGCGCCGATCACCGCGCCACTGTGGATGATACAGGCCGCGCCAATCTGGCTGCCGGGATAGAGCGTCACCCGCGGATGGAGCCGGGTATCCGAGCCTACGCTGCTGTCAGCTCCGATCAAGCCCTGCGCTTCGATCACCGCTCCGGATTCGATCCGGCAAGCCGCTCCGATCACGCAGCCAGCTCCGATGTGAACGTTCCGGCCTATCACCGCGGTGGGATCCACCACAGCGGAGGGATGGATGCCCGGAGCGGGTTTGTCCTCTGTATTTGCCAGCCACCAACTCACCAGTTTCAGCATGGCGAAACTTGGCTTGGGGTGCAGCAGCAGATTCCGGCCCGGCAAGAGCGGTGCTTTGTCCGGCGGACAGATGATCAGTCCGGCCTGGGAAGCGCGAACGGCTTCGAAGAAGCGGTTCTGCTCCCAGTAGACAGCGCTGTCCGCCGCGGCTTCGGCGGGATCAGCCACACTGGCGGCCTTCAGCTTGGTGTCACCTCGGTATTCGCCTCCGCAGATTGCCTGGATCTCTTCTCCGGAAAGGGCGGAAGCGAAATGTCTCATGGTTTGAATTCGGGGAATTCTTCTTTTTTGGGATCTTCGGTCTTGAAAGGATCTTCGGACCCGACCTCGTTTTGCATGATGCCTCCGTCGGTGGGCGCCAAAGTGTCTTTGTTCAGTTCCAGCAGGATCTGCTCCGTGAGATCCAGCGCTGGCAGAGCGTAGAGCAACGTGCCCATGCTGACGTCGAAGATCATGGTGTATTTCTCGTCTTCGGCGGTTTTAACGATCAGGGTATGGATCTTCAGGGTGAGGGGGTCGATAAGCTCGCGGTAACGCTGTTCCGCTTTCCCGCCTTCGCCGAAATATTCTTCCAGCAAGCGTCCGGCCTCGGCTTTCTTGGTGTCGATCCTGGTCTGGGCGTCGCGTTTGGCGGCTTCGGTTTTGGTGAGCTTGTCGATCTCGAAGTTGCGTTCCATCAGTTTTATCTCATCGTCAAGCGATTTGATCTGGTTGGTCCAGGTCTGCTTGTCCAGATTGAACAGGCGCGAGATCTCCGCCGCTTCGTTGCTTTCCAGCAGCAGTCGGTCGGTGTTCACATAGCCCAGTTTGAGGTCGGCGGCAAAGCCGAGTGAGATCAGCCCCAGGCCGATCAGCAACAGTATCAGGTTTTTCTTCATTTTGTCTCCAAAAATGTCTTGAGGTTCATTCCCCGGGGGAAAAGGCCACATCGAGGAACTTGACGGCGCGTACGTCATCCACTCTGCGCACCGGTGTGGTGAGCGGAGCTTCATGAAGTAATTCCGGATGATCGCGGCATTCCTGCGCAATTTCCAGCATCGCGGCGGCGAAGGCGTCCAGTGATTCCCTGCTCTCGGTTTCCGTGGGTTCGATCATCATGGCCTCGGTCACGATCAGGGGAAAATAGACCGTGGGGGCATGAAAGCCCTTGTCCAACAGCCTCTTGGCAATGTCGAGGGTGCTTATTCCGTATTCTTTTTTCTGCCAGAGGGAATCCGCCACGAACTCGTGCATGCAGTGTTCAGGATGCTGGATGTGGTAGTGGTCTTTCAGCAGCGCCATCAGATAGTTGGCGTTGAACACGGCGTTTTCGGCCACGCGTTTCAGGCCTTCCGCGCCCAGCATTTTGATGTAGATGTAGGCGCGCAACAGCACGGCGAAATTGCCGTAGAAAGTATGCACTTTGCCGATGGAGGTTTCGGCGTGGCCGTAATCGAAGAAATAGCCGTCCTCGCCGTGGCTGATGATGGGAACAGGCAGATAGGGCGCGAGTTTTTTCACCACACCGACGGGTCCGCTGCCCGGTCCGCCGCCGCCGTGGGGCGTGGCGAAAGTCTTGTGCAGATTGAAGTGCATCACATCAAAGCCGATCTTGCCGGGCTGCACAATGCCCAGCAGCGCGTTCAAGTTCGCCCCGTCCATATAGATAAGGCCGTCCACGCCGTGGATGATGGCGGCGATCTCTTCGATCTGGTTTTCAAACAGGCCCAGCGTGTTCGGATTGGTGAGCATGAAGCCGGCTGTGCTGTCGTCGACGATGCTTTTCAGGTGCTCCAGATCGCAGCGTCCGCGGGCGTCGGATTTCAGTTCCACCACGTCGTAACCCACCAGGGAACAGGTGGCGGGATTGGTGCCATGCGCGGAATCCGGAATGATGATCTTGGTCTTGTGGTGGTTGCCTTTGGCCTTGTGATAGGCAGCGATAACCTTGATGCCGGTGAATTCGCCCTGGGCCCCGGCCACGGGCTGCAGCGTCACCTGATGCATGCCGGAGATTTCGGCCAGGTCTTTTTGAAGCTCGTAAAGGATCTCCAGCGAACCCTGCAGGGTCGACTGGGGCTGATAGGGATGGATGTTGTTGAAACAGGAATGGCGCACCAGGGCTTCGTGGATCTTGGGGTTGTACTTCATGGTGCAACTGCCCAGCGGATAGAGGCCTTTCTCGATGAAGTGGTTCAGGTGCGAAAGCTTGATGTAATGGCGCATCACGTCCAGTTCGCTCACTTGGGGGAGGCGGGGAGGCGCGTCGCGAAGATACTCAGGGGCGATCAGTTCCTTCACTTCCGTGTCCAGTTCGCGCTTCGGAAGGGTTACTCCGCGGCGTCCGTCAGCGCTGTGCTCAAATATTGTTTTACTCATGATGCAGCTCCCTCAGGGTCTCGATGTAGTCGTCGATCTCGGCCACCGTCTTCTTTTCCGTAACCGCGATCAGCAGCTGGCGCTCGCTTTGGCCGAACGTGGCCAGGTCCACCCCGGCGTAGATGCCGTGGTTGAGCAGATCCGCGATCACCTGTTTGGCCGGCACGGGGCAGTTCACTGCGAATTCCTTGAAGAAAGGTGTATCCGGCCAGGCGAGGGAAAATCCCGGTACGGTCGCGATCTTCTGAGCCATGTAATGGGCCAGTTGGGTGGATTGGGTGGCAACTTCGGCCAGTCCTTCGCGTCCCAGCAGGCTCAGATAGACCGTTGCCGCCAGAGTGCACAGCGATTGGTTGGAGCAGATGTTCGAGGTGGCTTTGGCGCGGCGGATGTGCTGTTCACGGGCCTGGAGGGTGAGGGCGTAGGCCCGCTTCCCTTCTATATCCAGGGTGCCGCCCACGATCCTGCCCGGCATGGCGCGGGCCATATCCAGCTTGGTGGCGAAAAATCCGAAGAGGGGTCCGCCCATGTACATGCTGTTTCCCAGGGCCTGTCCTTCGCCCACCACGATGTCCGCGTTGCAAGCGCCCGGAGCTTGCAGGATCGCCAGGGATATGGGGTCCGCGGCCACGATCAGCAATGCTTTGGGGTTGCTGTGAACCAGCTTTTCCAGCTGGATCAGCGGCTCGATGTTGCCCCAGAAGTTTGGGGTCTGGATCACCACGCTGCCTATGCTGGCGTCCATTTTGGCGGTCAGATCGTCCAGATTCGTGATGCCGTCGCTGACTTCGCAGGTGATCAGTTCCACGCCGATGCCTTCGGTGTAGGCCTTGATAACTTTTACGTACTCGGGATGCAGGCCGGCGGGCAGGATGGCCTTCTTCAATCCGTTTTTGCGCACCGCCATCAGGATGGCCTCCGCCGCCGCCGAAGCGCCGTCGTACATCGAGGCGTTGGCGATGCTCATGCCGGTGAGTTCGCAGATCATCGTCTGGTATTCATAGATGAACTGCAGGGTACCCTGGCTGACTTCTGCCTGGTAGGGCGTGTAGGCGGTGAAAAATTCCGGCCGGGACACGATTGTGTCCACCGCGGCGGGAATGAAATGGTCGTAAACGCCGGCTCCGAGGAAAGAACTGGCTTGCTGCACGCAAACGTTGCCGCAGGTGCGGGCTTGTATCCGCCTGCTTATCTCGAGCTCGGATAGCGGGTCTTCCAGCTCCAGCAGTCCTTGCAGACGCAGTTTCTTGGGGATCGCGGCGATCAGTTCCTCAAAAGAACCCACTCCGATCCGGGCGAGCATCTGGCGCCGTTCCGCGTCAGTATTGGAAATGTAGGGCATTATCTCTCCAGTGCTGTCTGAAATTATGATTTTCTCAAGTATTTTGGACTGGCGGTTTGTGTCAATCGCAAAATTGCGGGCACCGGATGAGCGGCATGGCGCGGGATTAGCTGGGGGAAATCTGCTGTAAGCCATCTCCTGCCAAAGGCGCTTGGTCTGGCCGCAATTTTGCCTCCCGCCAAATGCCCGCATGAGACGCGGGGATCATGTGAGGGGCAGGCGCTGGACCGATACTTGAGGAATAGGGCCGGATAAAGATCAAGGCGGGATTTTTACTCCCGCCTTGAGAAAGGATGCCAGGTGGAATCAAACCATTTTAATGGCCTGTTTGGGACACTTGCCCACGCAGATCTCGCAGCCGACGCACTTGTCCTTGTCGATCTTGTGGACCTGTTTAACTTCTCCGCTGATGGCCTGGACCGGGCAGTTTTTCGCGCAGATGGTGCAGCCGATGCAGAGTTCGTCGATCACCTCCGCTGTTTTACGGGCGCCGCAGATCAGGTCCAGAATGGCGCCGGTGGGGCAGGCGGTGGCGCAGATGCCGCAGTTGATACACTTCGCGTAGTCGATGCGGGCAAGGTTGTTTTCGATCGTGATGGCCTGTACCGGGCATTTGCGTGAGCAGATGCCGCAGCCGATGCAGGGTTTCTCGTTGCCGCAGGATTGTTTGGCCAGGGGGCCCTTGTCCTGGGAGGAGCACTTGACGTGAACGTCGTTTTTAAGCGGCACCAGTTCGATCAGTTTGCGCGGGCAGGCTTTCACGCAGGCCCCGCAGGCGGTGCATTTGGTGGCATCGATCACGCGCATCCCGCACTCGTCAACGCTGATGGCATCGAACTTGCAGGCCTTTTGGCAGTCGTTGTAGCCGATGCAGCCCCAGGAGCAAACATTCGGGCCGCCGGCAATGTTGACAGCGGAAAGGCAACTCTCGATACCTTTATAGGCGTACTTCCACTTGGTGTTGTTGTAACCGCCGGAGCCGCAGTGGATCACGGCGACTTTTTTTTCCACGGCCCCGGCTGTGGTTCCCATGATCCTGGCGATGGCCGCCGCGGCTTCAGGCCCGCCGGGAGCGCAAAGATTCACCTCCACCCCTTCGTGAACGATAGAATCCGCGTAGCCCGCGCAGCCGGCTTTACCGCAGGCACCGCAATTCGCGCCGGGCAGCGCGGTGGTGATCTGTTCCACGCGGGGATCGATCTTCACGGCAAACACTTTGGCGGCGAAAGCGAGGATGAGGCCAAAGATCAGGCCCATGGCGCCCAGAATGATTACTGGGATGCCAATGTCGGTGCCAAGGTTGGCAGCCAGCAGAGTGATCAGCAAGTTGGATGTCATCTCTGCTCCCTCAGATCTTAAGGCCCATAAAGCCGTAGAAAGCCAGGGCCATGGTTCCGGCCAGGATCATGCCGCTGGCGAACCCTTCCATACTTTTGGGCATGTCCACCAGGGCCAGCCTTTCGCGGATGCCGGCCATGGCCAGCAGCACAAAGGTGAAGCCCACTCCGGAAAGGAATCCGTTCAGTGTGGCAAAAAGGAAATTGTAGGTGGAGCCGTCCGCCAGAGGGGTGATGTTCAGAATAGCCACGCCCAGAACGGCGCAGTTGGTGGTGATCAGCGGCAGATACACTCCCAGCGATTTGTAGAGGGCGGGCGCGTTTTTCTGGATCACCATTTCCACGAACTGCACCAGCGCTGCGATGGTGAGGATGAAGGCCAGGGTGCTGAGGTATGTGAGGTTATAAGGTACCAGCAGGTATTTATATACCAGGAAGCAGATGGCTGAGGCCATCGTCATCACAAAGATCACGGCCATGCCCATGCCAAAGGCGGAATCCAGCTTCTTGGACACACCCAGGTAGGGGCAGAGGCCCAGAAACCGCGACAGTACGAAGTTCTGGATAAAGATGGCGCCCACGGCCATCACGAAAAGCTGACCCAGGAAGTTCATTGTTTCTTCTCCTTCAGCAGGTTGATCGTGGCCATCAGCAAGCCCAGAGTGATAAAGGCGCCGGGGGCGAGGATGGCTATCAGCATGGGATTATAGGTGGCCGGCATGATCCGCAGGCCGGCCCAGGTGCCGTTGCCCAATATCTCGCGGAAAGTGGCCACAACCGTAAGCGCGAGGGTGAAGCCCAGACCCATGCCCACACCGTCGGCCAAAGAGTTCAGCACGTTGTTCTTGTTCGCGTAGGCTTCGGCACGGCCGAGGATGATGCAGTTCACCACTATCAATGGGATGAACAAGCCCAGAGACTTGTGCAGATCAGGAATGAAGGCCGCCATCACCATGTCCACGACGGACACGAAAGCGGCGATCACCACCACATAGACGGGAATGCGGATCTTGTCCGGCGTGATGTTCTTGATCAGCGAGATCATGATGTTGGAGCAAACCAACACGAAAGTGGCCGCGGCGCCCATCCCAATCGCGTTGTTCACAGAGGTCGAGGTGGCCAGGGTGGGGCACATGCCCAGCACGATCACGAAGGTCGGGTTTTCCTTGATGATGCCTTTGGTCAGTTCTGAGATGAAACTCATGGTTTTACCTCCACTTGCCTGGTTTCGATGTCTTTGCGCACCAGGGAGATCTGTTCCTGCAGCGAGTTGGCTATCGCCCGGGAAGTGATGGTGGCGCCGGTGAGGGCTTTGATCGGTCCGCCGTCTTTGTCCACCAGCAGTTGGTCGGCGGCCAGGCCTTTGAACTGGTCGGTGAAAGTGCTCTGAGTGCTGTTCGCGCCGAGGCCGGGGGTCTCCGCCTGCTCGATCACCTTGATGGCGATGAGCTTGAAATCCGCTCCTATGGCGGCCATGGTCTTCACATTGCTGGAGTACCCTGTTTTGGCCGCGGTGAAGGTGTAGCCTTTGATCTCGCCGCTCTGGGTGTCTTTGGCCACGTAATAGGTGAGGGAATCCTCTCCGGCTTTGATCGTGACAGCTTCAAAGGCAGCTCCGGCGATGAGCGAACTTCTGGCTGCCTCCGCCGCTTTCACCTTCAGAGCGTCGATCTTGGGCTTGGTGATGGAATTCACATAGGCCAGCAGCGCCGTGGCCACTATGCTGAAGGCCAGCAGGATGAAGCCGAGTCTGACAAACATTTTCATTTCTTCAACCTCCCGAAGGCTTTGGGCCGGGTGAGCATGTCGATCAGGGGGGTCATCACATTCATGAACAGAATGGAATAGGAAACCCCTTCCGGGTAGCCTCCCACAAGGCGGATGATCACTGTGAGCACGCCGCAGCCTATGGCATAGACCACGCGGCCGTTTTTGGTGATGGGGCTGGAGGTATAGTCCGTGGCCATGAAAAAGGCGCCCAGCATCAGTCCGCCGGCGAAAAGATGGAAGATCGGCAGCGTGAGGGAATAGCCGGTACCGGGCAGGCCGCCGAACAGGAAGGTGAGCACAAACACCGTGAGCAGATAGAAGAAGGGAATGCGCCATTCGATGATCCGGCGCCAGAGCAGATAAACCGCTCCCAGCAGCAGCGCGAACACCGAAACTTCGCCGATGCAACCGCCGATCTGGCCCCAAAAGAGGTTTTTAAGGGTGCCGAGGTCGAGCATGCCGTTGAAGATCTTGTTGCCGAGGTCCAGGCTGGCGTCCTTGGTGGCGGCGAGGGTGTTCACGAACGAGCTGTCCCGCAGCGTTTGGGCCACGTTCAGAGGCGTGGCGCCGGTTACGAGGTCGTAAGCTTTGGTGGAAACCGCCTGCAGATTGTTATCGATGATCCGGGGATCGATGCCGCTCATGATGTTGCTGGTTTTGGGCAGTTTCCAGGATTGGACACCGGTCATCAGCGCGGGCCAGGAGGCCAGCAAAAAGGCGCGGCCCAGCAGGGCCGGGTTTACGGGATTGTTGCCCAGTCCGCCGAAAACCTGTTTGCCGATGGCGATGGCGAAAACGGATCCCACCACCGGCAGCCACCAGGGCGAAGATGCTGAGATATTAAAGGTCAGCAGCATGCCGGTGAGAACGGCCGAGCCGTCGGAAACGCGGATGGGAACTTTGCGCAGCCACTGGATCAGGGCCTCGCTGCCAACGGCGGCGAGCACGCCCAGCAGGGTGAGCCAGAGCGAGCGCCAGCCCCAGTAGTAAACCGCGAAACCCAGGGCCGGAAGCAAGGCCAGCACCACGTTCCACATCACATTGGGGATGCTGGTGCGGTCGTGCAGATGGGGCGCGGATGAAACTGTGAATTTATCTTTCATGGCGATACCTCTATTTCTTGCCGCGCAGGGTTTCGGCATGGCGGATCTTGCCCGTGTCGATCCACTGGACCAAACGGATGTGCGCGGGACAGACATAGGCGCAGCTTCCGCATTTCATGCAATCTTCCAATCCCGCTTTGAGCGCTGTCTCCATCGCCCCCGCTTTCACGGCCTGGGCGATCATGCTGGGCAGCAGGTTCATCGGGCAAACGTCCACGCAGCGCGCGCAGCGGAGGCAATTGCGTTCTTCCAGGGTTTTGGCTTCTCGTTCGCTCACCAGCACCAGTCCGGAACTGCCTTTGGCCACCGGGGCCGCCAGCGAGGGCAACGCGAAGCCCATCATCGGGCCGCCGGAAATGATCTTTCCGGGATCCGAAGTGACCCCGCCGCAGAATTCCACCAGTTCGGAAAATGGTGTTCCCACGCGGGCTCTGAGGTTTTTGGGACTCGCCACCACACTGCCGGTGACAGAGATAACCCTCTCCACCAGAGGTTTTTGGTAGCGCGCGGCTTCGTGGATGGCGAAGGCGGTGCCCACATTTTGCACCACCACGCCCACGGCCAGGGGCAATCCTCCGGTCGGCACTTTGCGCCGGGTGGCGGCATAGATCAGTTGTTTTTCGGCTCCCTGCGGATATTGCAGTTTGAGCGGCACCACGCTGAGAGCGCTTTCGGAGGCCAGCAGCTTTTTCATCAGGGCGATGACGTCCGGTTTGTTGGCCTCGATGCCGATCATGCCCTGCTTGGCGTTCAGCACCTTGATCAGGATCTTCAGCCCGCTGATTATCTCCTCCGCTTTTTCCAGCATCAAACGGTAGTCGGAGGTCAGATATGGCTCGCACTCCACGCCGTTCAGGATCACGGTGTCGATGGGTTTGTCCGCTGGAGGTGAAAGTTTCACGAAGGTGGGGAAGCCCGCTCCGCCCATGCCGCAGATGCCGGCTTCGCCGATGCGGTTCTTCAGCTCTTCTGCGGATAGCTGCATGAACCCGGGATCATCGCTGAGTTCCACCCAGGTGTCGTTTCCGTCGCCGGTGATCTCGATGGCCAGGGATGAAGCGCCCGCGGGATGGGGGAAAACATCGATTTTGGTGACTTTGCCGCTGATAGAGGCATGCTGGGGGATGGATACAAATCCTCCGGGGTCGGCGATCTTTTGTCCAACCTTCACTTCGTCGCCCACCTTGACCAGTGGTACAGACGGAGCTCCGATGTGCTGGGACATGGGTATCACCACCCGCTGAGGCAAAGGCATCACCTCGATCGGGGCGGAGGCGGAAAAATGCTTGTGATCGTGGGGATGAACTCCCCCGGGAAAGGTTTTTAACCTCATTGACGCTCCCAT
>CAZVXH010000076.1:0-12430 GCA_964631015.1 uncultured Candidatus Cloacimonadota bacterium
ATATAACATAAATATAAAATTATATAATAATATATTAGTATATATGTATATATAATGATGTATTAGCATTGTTATGTATGCAAGTTTCATCAAGCATGTGAGTGCCTCTCCCCCCAGGGGGGGGGGTTCCGTTATTTTGAGAATCTGACCATCAAACCCTTTACTGATGCGGGTTGGGAAGTTACAGGGTCCTGAGAATTTGAGATAATTTGGGATAACTTGAAGGCGGGTTATAAGCGTCAGCCGCCCCAGCCTGTCATTCCGGGGTAAGGACGTAACGCTATCTCGGACTGTATCACCTGGTGGCCCAGCCGCTCTGTCATTCCGGGGTAGGGGCCCCGGAATCCAGCCCTTGCGGGAATAGCCCTGGGAGGGTGTCGACTCAGACCGCGTCTGGGTCGAACCCGACTTGGCTGTGAAGATGGGTTGGTTTGACCATCTGGATTCCTGGGCCCCGGGGGCTGAAGCCCCCACCCCGGAATGACAAAGTGAGGCGAGGTGGATGATATGACTGGATTCTGGGGTCCCGGCGGTGGTTTATTGTTCTGGCGCCCCTGGCGAGGCTATCTTACCTCACCCTCGCTATCATTCTGTCACCTCTTCGAGGCAATTCTCCCTCCTCACACATACCCATCCAGCCCAAAAACCCCTCCCATTAACAACCCATTAGCCTCCCCTTAACAACCCGTTGAACAGGCGGGAACTCAAGGGGAGGCGGGCAGGGGGCGTATAGGAGAGGGCTCAGGGGCGGTCAATAAGGCAGAATGGCCCAAGTGGGGTGACAGGCGCTCCCACCATCCCTGAGTTGGCAGCGGACCGGCTCGTGGGAACAAGGTTTTCATTGACACAAAAGGGGCGTCGCTTAGATTGGAATCGATGATTTAACAAGGGAGTTCAAAATGAAGACCAACAGCTCAGGCTGGGCGCCAACCATCACTCTGGCCAAACTTTTTGAAGAGCAGAACCAGTTTTTTGACGCTCTGTCCGCGTACGAAATGATCAGCCAGACCGATTCTTCGGCGGCCGTGCGGGAAAGCATAGAAGCGCTGCATCAGCGCATTCTGAGCGATCCCGTGAGCCGCTACGACCCCCGCATCGAAAAACTTTTCACCCCGGAGGAGCTGGCCTATCTGAGGATCCTGGACCATCAGGGCTTTGAAAATCTGGCCCGGGCCCGGGAAAAGCTGAACGAGGACTCCCTCGGCGGAGACATCTATATCGACGAGGACGAGGACTGGCTGGACGGCGCGGAGCTGGAGGCGGACAATCTCGCGCAGATCCTGCGGGAGATCGAGCAGCAGACGCAGCTGAACCTCGCCGAGACGGTTCCGGACGCCCGGGAATTCACGGTGAAGGACCTGCTGATGGCGCTGCTGAGCAGATTCGACAAAGATCAGAAGCTCACCGACGTCCGGCTCAGCGATCTGGTGGCGGTGATCCTGGAGATGCAGGAGCCCCAAGACTAACCCTGATGCCGGCCAAAGCGGAGACAAGATACAACAGGCTGTGCCAGCGTTGCCGCAATAAATGCAAGCAGGCGGAGAGCGTGACGGTGGTCACCTGTCCCCATTTCGAGGCGAAGCCGGTGCAGATGGAGATCCAGCTCAAATTTCCCCGCGGACGCCCCAAAAAGCCGCGTCCCTGAGGCCCACCATGCGGATCATCACAGGAAAATACAAAGGCCGCCGGCTCTATTCCGTGGAGGGCAAAACCACCAGGCCCACCACCGACTATAACCGGGCCATGATCTTCAGCGTGTACTGGGACTTGGAAGGCAAAAGGGTGCTGGACCTCTTTGCCGGCACGGGTTCCTACGCCCTGGAAGCCCTTTCCCGGGGCGCTGTTTGGGCCGATCTGGTGGAATTTGCCACCCCGGCGGTGGCGGTGATCCTCAAAAACGTGGCCCTGCTGGGCTGTGGGGAGGATTGCCACATCTGGCGCAAGCGCGCCGAGGCGTTTCTAAAGGGCACCCAGGACAAATGGGACGTGATCTTTCTGGACCCTCCCTACGCCAAGGACCTCCTCAACCCCTGCCTGGACCTGATCTACGAGCGCAATCTGCTTAATTCCGGAGGAGTGGCCATCGCCGAGCACAGCCCCAAAGAACCTGTGGTAGAGGCGTATCAAAAGTTGGTCCTCACGGCGAAAACCGGCCGCACCAGCTGTTTCACGCTGCTCAAAGCGGAAGCTTAGCCCAGTTTCCCCCAACCCTCAGCCGCGGCAAAGACCCCTTTTCCCCCCGTCCTTAAAACTTGGTTTGAAGCCAGACCTGCACCCGGGTCTGCACACGTCCCTTTTGTTCCGCGGAGAGCTTTTTCTCGATCTTTTCCCGGTAGGCTTGGGCGGTGTTGTTGCCGTTCATCTCAGCCAGAGTGAACCAAAAGCTGGCCTCCTCATTGTCGCGCGGGACCCCGTCACCGTTGACGTAACAGATGCCGAGGTTGCTCTGGGCCATGGCGTAATCCTGCTGCGCGGCCAGGCGGTACCATTTCACCGCTTCGCCCACATCCTTGGCCACTCCGGTGCCGTTCTTGTAGCAGACCCCAAGTGTATTCTGCGCCTTGGGAAAGCCCGCTTCCGCGGCCAGCTGGTACCAGCGCACCGCCTCGGTGACATCCTTGCCCACGCCGCGTCCGTTCAGATAAGCCACGCCCAGTCCGTATAAAGCCCGGGCATCACCCTCCTCAGCGGCCAGCAGCCACCAGCGCACGGCCTCCGTTTCGTCCTGGGCCACTCCGTCACCGTTGTAATACATCAGGCCGGTCTCGTACATCTCGCTGAGATTGTCTGACCAAGTGGTTTTGCTGCGGCTTGGCAGGTCTGGGGGAAGCTCTGACCGCGTTCCAGTATCATCCTCCGCGGTGGCGGCTTCCTCTTCCTTGGGGTCCAAAGGCCACTGGCGCGCCACCTGTGCGTCTTCCGCGATGGCGCCGGGCATCACCAGGATGCCGCTGTCGGGATCCGGAAGACCCGGCTGAGAACCGCTTTCAGCCGCGAGGCGATACCATCTGGCCGCTTCCCGGAAATCTTGGGTGACGCCGAAACCGTTGTCGTAACAGATACCCAGATTGTACATGGCGCTGGAATTTCCCTGTCCCGCGGCCAGCGTCCACCAGCGCACGGCTTCGGCGAGGTCCTGGTCCACGCCGTCACCCAGATAGTAGCAGTAGCCGAGGTTGCACTGGGCGTTGGGATTGCCTTTGCGGGCGGATTCGCGGTACCATTTGTAGGCCTCCAGCTTGTTTTGCGGCAAGCCGAAACCGTTGTCGTAACACCAGCCGAGGTTGTACTGCGCGAAAGGGTTGCCTCGCCGGGCGGAGATCCGCCACCATCTGGCGGCCTCGGCTTCGTCTTTGGTAACGCCTTCGCCCCTGTAATAACACCAGCCCAGGTTGCACTGGGCGTCCGCGTGGCCCTGATCGGCGGCCAGGGCGTACCAGCGCACCGCTTCGCGGAGGTCACGCACCACACCTTCACCGTGATAGTAGCTCCAACCCAGCGAGTACTGGGCGTCGGCGTCGCCGTTGAGGGCGGCGCGCATCAGCTGGCTGCTGTAGGTGGCCTGGGCGAGCAAGGTCGCGGCCAAGGCACAGAGGGCCAAAACCAGGATCGTTTTTCGTGAAATCAAGCTTTTAAACATAAGAAACAAAAGAATTCCCAGCTTTGCTTTTGTGTCAAGCAGAAAAAACGGCCAGCCCCGAAAACGAAAACAGAACTTGACAGATCACCGCCTCCGGACTGAAGGAATCTTGTCCTGGCAGTCTGGGCGCGCGCCTTTTCCCAAGCGGCTTCGGCCCGGCTATCCCGCCCTTATGCCAGCGGAAAACGAAACTAATTTTTGGGAGATGCCATGATCGAGACCATGAAAGCCATGCTCGGCAAGGTTGAGGCCGATTACGCCGATCTGCGCTACGAGACCAAGCAGGTCCAGCGCGTGGTGCTGAGTAAAAAAGAGGTCCGCAGTTACGGATCGAACACCGGAGACGGCTATGTGCTGCGGGTGCTGCGGCAGGGCGGTTTCGCCACCGTGTGTTTCACCCAGCCCCGGCAGGCCGAAGAGGCCATCCGCAAAGCCGTGGAGAACGCCGATATCCTCAGCGCTTTTCAGCAGGAAAAGAAACAGCTCGCCCCGGCCCCGGTGGTGGGGGAAAGTGTGAAAGCCCCGCTGCAACAGGATCCGCGCCAGATCTCCCTGGAGGAAAAACTGGCCCTGGTGAAGCACTATTCCGAGCTGCTGTTCGCCCAGCCGGATATCGCCAACGTGGAGCTGGAGTATTACGACGTCTATCGCGACAAGTATTTCATCAACAGCGAAGGCAGCGAGATCAACGAGGAACTGGTTACCACCAGGCTTGGCGGCTCCATCATCAGCCAGGCCGGCGACCTCACCCAAACGGTGCGGATGAGCTTTGGCGGCAGCAACGGCTTTCAGAAAGTGCTGGGCCGCGAAGACGAAGCCCTCAAGCGGGCGAAGATCGCCTCCGACCTGCTCAAGGCGGAACCGGTGCAAGCCGGAACCTACAACATGGTGCTCGATCCCGGCATCGCCGGAGTG
Organism: uncultured Candidatus Cloacimonadota bacterium; assembly: GCA_964631015.1. Classification (GTDB taxonomy): domain Bacteria; phylum Cloacimonadota; class Cloacimonadia; order Cloacimonadales; family Cloacimonadaceae; genus Syntrophosphaera. Next base: position 4,556 of record CAZVXH010000076.1, read on the forward strand.
TTTACCCACGAGGCTTTCGGCCATTTTTCCGAGGCCGACATCGTGCGCGACCTGCCGGCCATGCGAGAGCGGATGCGCCTGGGAACCAAGATCGGCACAGATATCCTGAACATCACCGACGACGCCACCCTGGCCAACCAGCTGGGCTTTTACAAATATGACGACGAGGGCGTGGCCGCGCGCAAAGTGAAACTGATGACGGCGGGCGTACTGAGCGGCAGGCTGCACGACAGATTTACCGCCGCGGAGTTCGGCGAACCCCTGTCCGGGCACGCCATCGCCGAGGATTTCAGCTACGCGCCCATCGTGCGCATGGGCAACATCTTCATCGAGCCGGGTTCCGCCAGCCTGGACGAGCTGCTCTCCGCCCTCGGCGACGGGCTCTACATCTGCGACGCCATGGGCGGCCAGACCTCCGGCGAAAACTTCACCTTCGGCGCCATCTACGGCTACATCGTGAAAAACGGCAAAATGGCCGGAATGATCCGCGACATCAACATCGTGGGCAACCTCTACCGCACCCTGAACAGCGTGAAGCTGATCGGCAGCGACTTTGTGCTCAACGAATCCGGCGGCTGCGGCAAGGGCCAAACCAACATCCGTTCCTGCCTGGGCGGACCCAGCGTGCTGTTCGAAAACCTTACCGTGGGAGGCAAATAATGGACAAGCTGCTCAAACTCGCGGCCCAGGCCGCCGACCAAGCCGAAGTCTGTTATGCGGAGTCCAGCGCGGACAGCCTTGCTTTCAGCGACGGCAAGCTGGACAATTGCGACAGCTATCTCAGCTCCGGCATCGCCCTGCGCGTGATCAAAAACGGCAGAATGGGGCTGGCCCACACCCGCAACCTGCTGGACCGCGAGGCTTTGGTGAAACAAGCCCTGACCAGCGCGGAAAACGGCGTGGAGGTGGATATCAGTTTCCCCCTCACCCAAAACCCGCCCCAACTTGATCTTTACCGTCCCTCGATCGAAGCGCTGAGCAAAGAAAGCCTGATCGCTTCCGGCCAGCGGATCATCGACTACATCCGGGCCCGCGTGCGGGGCCAGATCAACGTAGCTTTCGGCTATGGCACCGGCGGCGGCGGGATCCTGAACAGCGCTGGCACTGACCTGAGTGAAAAGGGTTCCGGCTTCTCCACCCAGGCGATGCTGGTCTTTCCCGGAACCGGCAGCGGGCTGTTCACCTTCAAAACCGGGCGCGAACTGCTGAGCCTGGAAGAGGCCGAACTGGACGAACTGATCGAACTTTTCCGCCTCAGCGAAAAAGAGATCGTACCCCCCACCAAAAAGCTGCCCGTGATCTTCACCCCCATCTCGCTGAGCGCCCTGCTTTCCAGATTCGCCGCGGCGTCGGCGCCGGTGAACATCTACAACAAAGTGTCGCCCCTCTGCGGCAAGCTGGGGGAACAGATAGTTTCGGACAAGCTCAGCCTCATCCGCGATCCCTTTGATCTGGAGCTTTCCGATGCCGGCAGCTTCGACGGGGAGGGAACGCCCACCCGCCGCCTGACCCTGATCGAAAACGGTGTCTTCAGCGCCTTTCCCACCGACCTGAATTACGCTTCCAAACTGAACTTGGAACCCAACGGATGCGGTACCCGCCACGCGGTGGAAGCCATGCCCTCAGCCCAGGCCGGGAATCTGATCCTGGCAGCCGGGGATACGTCTCTGCAGGATATGATCTCTGGCATAAAGGAGGGGATCATGGTCCAATTCCTGATGGGGGCGCATTCCGGCAATGTGCTGAACGGCGATTACTCCGTCGGCGTTTCCACCGGCTTCATGATCGCCAACGGCCGCGTTACGGGCCGGGTGAAGGATTGCCTGCTCTCAGGCAACGCCTACGAAACCCTCTCGAACGTGGAGGCCGTGGAAAACAAACTGCTGAATCTTGGCTCGCAAAAGCTGCCTTCGCTGCTCTGCAAGGATGTGAGCGTAGCCGGAAAGTAGACCATTCGGCAACATCTGAAGGGGCGCCGGTGGGTTGCCCCTTCTATGTTTTGGCCAGTTCGGCCAGAAACTCGAACACCCTTTTGCCCACGGCGGGATCTGAGATCCTTTCCGGATGCCACTGGATGCCCAGAATCATGTGTTCAGAGCTGTATTCCAGGGCTTCGATGGTTCCGTCTTCAGCCCGCGCGACGACCTCCAAGCCGGCCCCGATCCTCTGGGGATCGACGGCCTGATGGTGGTTCGAGTTCACGAGGACCTCTTCCCTGCCATATATCCGGGGCAACCAGCGTCCGCCCAATATCTTCACCGGATGGTACTTTTCGCCGAAATGGGCGTCCAGATTGTCGATGTGCTGGATCAGCCCCCCGCCGAAAAAGACGTTGAGCAGTTGCAGTCCGGCGCAGATGCCCAACAGCGGTTTTTTGAGATCCAAGGCAATTTCCAGCAGGGCCAGATCGCCTTTGCTGCGGCGTTCGTGAGCCTCCTCGGTCTGGGGATGTGTGCTTTCTTGATACAGCGCCGGAGGATAGTCCAACCCACCGATGATCACCACCGCGCCCACACCCTCCAGATACTGGCGCAGCGCGTCTTTGTCGTCCGTGCAGGGCAGGGGGCAGGGCAGGGCGCCGCTGACAAAGATGGCGTCGATATACCTGTCGCGCACATGGAATTGATGATGGCTGCCCAACTTCATGTAGTTCATGCTTACGCCGATCCGGGGACGTTGCATACCTCACCTCTCGTTTGTTTGTTCTACTGAAGTTCAGTCAGGTGAGGCGGCCACTCCTGTCAAGAAAATCGTGCCTGAGGGCCCCAACCGGCTGAACTGGGCCGGCTGCGGGGATACAAAAATTCACCCGCGGAGCCTAAACCCCACGGGTGAACATCATTGCCAAATATGGCTTTTACCTGGTTTTTTTGAGAGTCTTGTTGTGCGTCGGCCCGTACAATCTGTCGAGGGCTGGCGTCAGGTTTCTCGATCTTGACGTTGCTTGCAGTGAGCGGGCGAGGGGCGCTTCAGTATCGGCAGTCACACGGAAGAAGGCTTTGCTGGCGTCGTAACCGAGCGCGGTGATGTCGGCCCAGAGGAATTCAGCAAACAAAGTTTCGGAATCGGTGGTTAACAGGTGTTGGTAGGTTCCGTAGGGATCGTCACAGCAGTAAACGTGATAGCCGTGGGCGATGCCTTCCAGAGGCGGATCCCAGGCCAGTTCCACATAAGTGCCGTGTTCGACGATCAGCAGATTTTGCGGCGCTCCCACGCCCTGCGGCTCTTCGCTAACATTTAGGGTTACGTAGAGCTTGTAGGGCTCGTTGATGGCGTTGCCGAACACCCAGGTTTGAGCTGTGTAGGTACCCACGGGCAGGCCGGCGGCGTCTGCGTAGAGGTCGAAGGTCTGCGTGCCGCTGGCGCCAAGGGTGCCACTGGGAGTGCTGGTGAGCCATTCGCTGTAGGGCAGATACACATCCGGACCCGCGATATCGTCGATCATCACATAACCATATTGGTAGCCGTCTGTCCTGGGATAGTAGAGGCAGACGTAGATGTGGTCTTCCTCCGCGTAATCGGCCAGGGAGGCGCTATATTGGGTCCAGACCTGTTGGTTGTCAACGGTCATGTTGATGGTGGCGAAGTTCGCGAAAGAACCGATAGCCGTGTCAGTCCTGGAAACCATAATCTGCAGCACCTCGTTGGAATCGTTGTATTGCTGGTACCAGAAGCTGAGGCTGCTGGTGGCGTCGGGCTTCAGCATGGGGCTGATGATGTACTGCGTCTCGGTGGTCCCTTGGGAGGCAAAGACCCAGTTGGCTGAGCTGTTGTAGCCATAACCGGTGTAGATATCGCTATTGGGGCCGACCAGTCCGCTCCAGCCGGAGATGTCCATATCCTCGAAATCCTCATCCAACGGGCCGGCGTTGTAGGTGGGACCGCCCCAGATGCCGCTGTCGGCCTCCCAATCCACCGCCCAGGTGCCGAGGTTCGAGAGGTTGGTGGTTGCGGAAGTTGAACCATTCAGGTAGCAGTTCAGCGTGAAGCTGGTTTGGGGAGTGGAGAACTCTGAATAATCCAGGTAAATGTCGCGGGTGATGGTCTGTCCGCCTTGGATGGCCAAGGCTCCGCTGTAATTCTGACAGCCTTGGGCTGAAGCGCTAATGGTGGGGTTGTTTTCGCCCACCACGCCGGTAAAGTTGTAGAAGCCGTTGGCATCGGTGTAGACAGGTTCATAGTAGGGTAGCGCGACCAGCGCGTCCGCCACCGGTGTGCTGGTGCCAGCCAGATAAACGTGGCCCTGCACGTTGCCGGTGGTTCCGCCCGCCAGCACGTTCAGCGTGAGCGGGATGGCCAGATCGTCACCGCGGCCGCTGGGGGCGATGTAATCGGAGTTGTTCACCACGATCATCACTCCCTGATAGGTGCCCACGCTGAGGTCGGTGGTATCGAAGTTGATGTTGATGTCTTCGGATTCAGTGGGGGCCACCACGCCGCTGCCGGGAGAGGCATAGACCCACCAGTTGCCGTCCACGAAGGCGGAGATGATGTGTTCTTCATCCGCCATCCCGGTCCAGGCACCGGCGGAGCCATAGTAGGAAGTGCCGTAGCTGTAAGCAGCGCTGAGTCCGTAGGGTTTGCCGCTGGTGGTTCCTTCAGGTACCACCGCCACATAGAAGTCGCCGTCGATGGTGAGCGCCGGATCGAGGGTGTAGGTGGTGGGATTGAAGGTCGTGGTCTGGGCCACAGCGGTGATGGCGGGCGAGGTGTGCAACACTGTGGAGCCGTCCGCGCCGTAGATTTTGAAGACGAAGGTGTCTTCCGCTCCCCAGGGATCGGTGTCGAGGTCATAGAAGTAGGCTTCCAACTGGGACACGGTCACTCCGCTGTCGCTCCAGAGGCCCCAGTCGGCCAGGGTGAACTTGGTGGCGCGTTCCAGAACGTAGGATGTGTAATAGGCCGCGTCCTCGATAGCACCATAGTTCATCCAGCCGTTGACCGCCGTCCTGCTTTCCGCCACAGGCAGTTCAGGCACGGCCCGCGCGGGATCAGGAGAAACAGCGCGGCGGGGTGTCCCGTTAGGGACTTGGTTCGCCGTGGCGCCGGTTGAGGGTACATAGTACCAGTCGTACTCCAAATCAGCGGTGCCGCCGGGATTGGAGATGGTGAGGGTCTGGTTGTCGGTCTGGCCCAGATAGAGGTTGGCGGTGAATTCGTTGGCATTCACTGCCAGTTCCGACCAGGTGAGGTAGAAGTTCTGGCTGTAGGTAACACCCTCGGTTACTGCGATTCCGCTCACTGAATCGCTGAAGTAGTCCATGCCGGGAGTGCTGCAGGTACCGCCATAGCTGCCCACCAACAGGTTGTTGATCTGGTAGAAGCCGCTGGCGTTGCTGGTGGCGGTTTTGGATCCGATAGCCACCTGCGCGTTGGCGATGGGGTTGGTGCTGCCGAATTCATAGACGTAGCCGCTCACGTTGCCAAAGGTCGGGGTGGGCGGGATGTAGCCGCTGTCCGTTATTTTGAAACTGTCCACCATGAAGATGAAGGCGTCGCTGGACACGCACTGGATGGCCACATACTTGGCTGTGGCGGGCAGGGTGTAGTTATATTGGGTCCATTCGATGGGTGCTTCCACATAGGCTGAGGCGCTACCGGCCAGGTAATTGGTGAAGCTGGCCACCGCGTTGGTGGTGGTGGAATACATCACTTTGAAGCGTTCCAAACCGTAATCGCCCGTCAATGATTTGGCCCAAAAGCTAACTGAACAGGTTGGTCCTGTCAGGTTGAACTGGGGTGTGATCAACCAGTCGTTGTTGGGCGGAGTGGTGGCCGAGAAGCAATAGGCACCCTTGTAGCCGGAATAGGTGTCGTAGGAGGTGCCGGCTTGTGAGGGTGAGCATTGGGACGCATTGAAGACGATGAAGGAACCCGTGTATCCCTGGTTGGCAAATGTCACATCCTGTATGGAGTAGGTTGCTGAACCGTCCCCGTCATACTGGGTCCAGGGGCTGATATCCTGGGCGAAGTCAGCGTAGGATTCAAAGCCGTCGCCAAACTTATCAGCGCTGGCAGAGCCGCTCAGGCTGATGGTGACGGTGCCGCCGTTGGTGACGATCTGGAAGCTTTGGCTGTCTGTGCCGTAGTTCAGCGGATCGTAAGAGAAGCTGAATTCGTGCACCTGACCGCTAACCAGGGCCACGCCGGTGTTCAGGGTGGTGGAAAATTCGGTACCCGAGAGGTTGGTTACGCTGGTGATGGTGAGGGTGCCGTTACCCTGGTTCGAGAGTTGGAAGATGTTGCCGGAACTGACAGAACTTCCCGGCAGTATGTTTCCTGCATCCCAGGCGGTGATGTTGATGCCGGCAAGTGGATCGGGGCTCACCCAGAGGGGCGGGCCGGTGACATCGTCCACAAAGAGGTAGGAGGTTGGAGATACTGCGGTGATGGCTTGGATGGCAACATACACCTCTGAGCCGATGTAGGTGGTCAAGTCGTAGCTGTACTGGGTGTAGGTGGTGGTGGCGGCCACATTGGCGGCCAGGCTCACGTTGAAGCTGGTGATATCGGCTGTGGTGGTGGAGAGCTTCACGTTGAATCTCTCGGTCTTGTTGGCAGCGTACTTTCTCCCCCAGAAGCTGAAAGTGTGGCTTGCAGCGGTGGGGACCAGTTTGGGGGAGACCAGATAGTCGTTGTGGGCGGTGGTTTCCGCCGCTATACCGGCCGCATTGGTTCCAGAGTGGGCATAGGTACCCGCTTCGTAGATGGCCCATTCTTCTGTACCGGCTGTGTCTCCATTTAAAACAGTCCATCCCGGCACAGTGCCTTCGAAGTCTTCATTGAGGTAGGTGGCGGCCCCAGCAGTGGGCTGGATGCCGATCACGGCTTCCTGATTGCTGGTGAAGCTGTCGCCGCCAGGATTAAGAGCAGTGAGGTAGTAATAACCGTTGTAATAGCCGTCCCAACCCCAGTTGAAATGATAGTGGTTGGTGTCTTGCCAGCCGTCAACAATGAAGGCGTGTCCGCCACTGGGGCCTGTGCCCGCATAATAGACTGGCCGGGCGTTGTTCAGTTCGCCCTGCAGCAGCGCGTGCCAGTTGGCTTCGGAATAGGAGGATTTGTACTTAAGTTCGGCTGTGGTCTGGTACTTGAAGTAGTTTTCCAAAGCGGGTGGCACCAAAGTGCTGTATGCTCCCGAGCCGGTGGGATCATAGTCCATATCCACCGCCACGCCCGCGTGGAAGCAGAGGGTGGCCACGGATGTGTTCGGGCTGCCCACTTGATTGGGCATGCCAGCCCAGTTGTAGGTGGTGGAGCCGAAATTCGCCGTCAGGGTGCCATAGGCAGAGTTGTAGCTGTGGGAGCCGTTGCCCACGGTGGGGAAGTTCCAATACTTCATGATCTGGCTCATGGCGGTGGCCACACAGCCGACGGGAGTGTTGGCAGGGCAAAGATCGTTGTAATAGCCTCCCTGTCCCCAGGTGGACTGGATCAGTGGCGATACCGTGCGAACATTCGCATCAGGCCTGAACAGGCTACTCTCGACGTCGTAGTGTTGCCAGCTCGCGGAGATCTGAGCCGATGCCTGCAGATCACGGTTCCCGATGTCCTGCAATTGTTCTTCCCAGCTTCGCAGCAGGTCTTGAAGTTGGATGGGAATCTCAAATTCCCCCCAGGCGTGCTCGGTCTGGTAACCCAGGATCGGCGTAGCGGCATCGTCTCCGGCGATCAGGACGTAGCCTGAGGGCCGCAGATTGACCACGAGGACCCGGCTGCCGGGGTTGAGGGGGGAGATTGTCGAATTGGAAAATGCGGTGCCCGTACATTCCAGCATCCAGTTTTCCGCCACGCGGAGCGCCTGGCTGTCCGAAACGGGCAGTTGAGTCCCAAATGTTGGTGTAAATTCCAACTCGTTGTTTCTCTGGATGTTTG
>CAZVXH010000077.1:0-12304 GCA_964631015.1 uncultured Candidatus Cloacimonadota bacterium
GGAACCATTATTATCAGGGTAGCTTTTTTGTCAATCTCGTGACGACACTATCTAACACAAATTGATTGTCTTTGCCCGTCATGGCATAACTGGGCTGACAGCCAATGTATTCTCCCGCAATATATTTGGCCGGATTGTTGGGTAAATCTACAAAAATTTGTCTCATGTAGGTGCAATAGTCTAACAATATATTTAAACTAGTTGCCAAGGCGATCATCTTGTCATAGTCAGCCAGCTCAGCCTCACCGGAGTCTATCAAGTTCGTATATTCACGTAATATTTCCCGCTGATACAACGCTTTCAAGGTTGGTTGTTCGAACCTTTCCGTAAGGACCAAGTATTCTTCCAGATGACTTATCAATTGCCTGCCTTGCAGGGATTCATAGCCTAAGAAAAGGTTATCTAGCAGATCTTTCATTATCCGTTCAATTGACTGGACATCAATACTCATATCCCTGGCTGAACTTGCTATGGGCACATCTTCATGAAATTCACTTTTCGTAACTTGGCTTCTGACCAGTCGAAAGCCCACCTGGCCATGTAAAGAATCATAACCATCTGGCATACAAGAGGGCATACAAAACGGATCCATACGTTCACTGAATTTTGAAGTCGCTCCTCTTATCACTGCACGTCCGTTGGCTGATTTACGCGGATCTGTAACAGAGATTAGCGGGTATTCTTCAAACAAATCCCAGCACATTTCAGCCGCATTCCCAGTCATGTCATTGATCCCGAGTTCATTCGGCTGGTCCATGCCACCAAACCCCAACTCTGGGATAAGGCTTAATGACTGGTTGTCGTTGAATTTCCCTCCCCGAGCGGCGTATTCCCACTCCGCCTCAGTGGGCAGGCGATATCCGTTCGCGGTCCAGTCACAGGTAACTTTCCAGTTTAAGATTTCTATGTCTGCATAATCTTCCCCATATCTGTTAGCAAGTGCCAGGGTTCTGTCCTTCCTGTCGATTGTATAGCAGGGGCTTAGGTTTTCGGCTATGCTTTTACGGTTGCAATACTCGACGATCTCAAACCAGTAGTAACTGTAAGCCAGAGACGGCGAATAATAAATAGAAACATTATAATTGAAGTCGTTTTCCAACATCAGTGTTTTAAGCTCTGGGAAGATAAAGAAATCCTCCGACGTAGGAACAGTTACGTTATCAAAACAGCTGATGACAGGAAGCCCCGGATGCTGAAACAAACTTGGATTGAAGTCCATGTATTCCATCCATTCCGCCTGGGTAGTCTCATACTTGTCCATGTAAAATGAACTCAGAGTAACCTCATGAACTGGCAGGCCGGTATGAGGATTGACTCCATTGTGCCAGTACTCGAGATTTACACTTGAATCTTCACCCCAGGTATCGCCCATCAGGAAGGTTCCGCCCTCCACGAACACAAAACGGCTGTTCGTAGAGTCACTTTCAGCCGTTGCCGGATCTCCCCAGCACAAGCCGCTCATGGCGGTAAAAATCACGATAATGAGTACTGTCCGCAATGCTGTAAAAGTTACTAGATCGGCTTTTTTGGGAATGCAAGGCATAATTAATCTCCTGTTTGGAATTCACAAGTTTGGGATGGGAAGTCGGAAGCAGGCGGCAAAACGTACCCGATACAGAGTATCTCCGCTTCCAGCCCATGGTTGAGGGGAGGTGTTGAGCAGAAAAAGCAAGCTTGGTAGCTATCATTTGTTCACCTGATGCAAAGTTATCCGATGTGGGTTTGGCTGGCAAGGATTTATTTGTAAGTTTTTCTTAACATATCCTGCATTGCTTTTATTGCGCGGCTTCCGGAGCCCCGGGAACGCTTTGGACCAAGGCTGATATATTCAGCTTGTTCAGCCAGATGTTTAGCTTGAAAAAAACCAAAATCAACCCCCCGATTTTCTCGCGTAAAACCCGCATGGCTCCCATTATCAATACGGGATAAATACGGGATCAATACGGGTGAAATCCGTATTGATCCCGTATTTATCCCGTATTGATCTTTGGGGCGCTACGGTTTCAGGCAGAAGAAAGTGGGGTATTGGTCTCCGTTTTCCGCGTAGCTCTCCAGATGGGCCTGAAATCCAGTCTGTTCCAGCAAAGAGCGCCAGGTTTGAAGGGGAAAGAGGCCGCAGACATGGTGGTCGGTTTCGACGCGCAGTTCTCCATGCTGGCGGATCAGGTAGATAAAAGTATTGGAAACGGTGCCGTTGGAGAGCAGGTAATCGTTTGTGATATAGGTAACTTCCGTATCCGGAAAAGCAGCGGAGGGGAGGGAGTGGAAAGCCTGGGTACGCCGGTTTTGGAAATTCTCGGTGGTGGCGTCGACGGACACAGCCAGCACACCGCCCGGCGCCAGATGCCGGAAAGCCTGGTGGAAGGCGCGGGCAAGGTCTTGTTCCGTAAGCATATAGGAAATGGCGTCATCGATCACGATGGTGTCGAAGAGCCGCTCAAACCCGTAGTCGCGCAGATCTCCCTGCAGCAGTTCGCAAGCGGGATTCAGATCCGCCGCCACAGCCAGCATGGGCTGGCTGAGGTCCAGTCCCGTGGCTTGGAAATATTTGCTGAGGGTAAACAGGTTCTTACCTCCGCCGCAGCCGGCATTCAGCAGGGTGGCCAGTTCGCGCCGCGCGTGACGGCGCATCCTCGGTACCAGAAACTCGCAGTAGGCGGCGTATTCGGTGGCCGGATCTCCCCACATTGGCCACAGCCAGGCCAGATCTTTGTAGAGGCGGTTGTTCGCTGGGTCCATATCTTCTCACTTTCGCGCCGGGGCGGCAGGAGTATCAAGCCAGTAACCTTTTCCCGGGCAATATGTTGTACTGTTATGAACCATCGCGGCGGAGCGCGGCGGATGTCAAGCTAAAACGTTCGAGAGCGCATAAAGCAGCGGCGCCGGGAGTGGCATCCGCGCCCGGAGGCAGGCCCGGACGGCTCAAGATTGTGCTTGACAGTGAATTGCCCGGCGGCAACTTTGTCCGGATACGGATCAATCCGGCCTGAATCACAGCACTGGCCGTGATCCAAAGTATAAGCGAGGTTTACCATGAAAAGATCTTCCCACCTGCTTCTGCCGCTACTGGCGCTGCTGGCGCTGCTGTTTCTGGCCGCCTGTGAATCCGGGGGCAATTTCCGCGTGATCAACCAGACCTCATACCCGGTCTACGTTACGCTGGGCGAAGAGGAAGAACTGGCCATCCCTGCCGGCTCCGAGCACATTTTCGCCGTCGAGACCGCCACCCAGAACATCTTGAACCCGGACGTGAGCGCGGAAGTGCCGGTGCGGCTGGTGGGCGAAACCTACCAGATCTACGACGAGCAAAACGAGACTTTTACCGACACCACCCGGGTCGTGATCCGCGCCGGAGAAACCACCAACGCCTACATCAATCCCAACCGCGCCAGTTTCAAGGTGGTGAACAACAGCAGCCAGGATGTGCTTCAGGCCACTCTCTACAAACACAATTTCGTGGGTGTTGTCGCTTCCAGCGAGCTGGGATTGGTAGAATCGGGCAAATTTGGCTATCTGCCGGTGGAATACGCCACCAGCAGCAACAATTTTTACTACTATGCCACTGTGCGGATGGAAGATGGCTCCATCTACAGTTACGGCGACGCCACCAATATCCTGCTGGTGGACCAGCAGTTTTTGATCACTGTCAACGATCCCGAATAAAGGAACAACCTCAACGATGAAACTCAACGCAAAACTACTCATCACCCTGATCCTGACAGCGCTGCTGGCCGGGCTGTTCGCCCAGCCGGCGGAACTCATTCAGATCCCCCTGCAGCAGGATGAAGCCTTGTTGTCGGGCCAGTTTGACAACGGCCTCCGCTACTATATCATGCGCAACCCCAAACCCGCCAACCTGGCAGAGCTGCGGCTCTATGTGGATGTGGGCTCCGTGAACGAAGACGATGACCAGCGCGGGCTGGCGCATTTCACGGAACACATGGCTTTCAACGGCACCAAAAACTTTGCCAAATCCGAGGTGGTGAACTACCTTTCCTCCATCGGCATGGGCTACTATAACGGCCTGAACGCCATGACCAGTTACGATTACACCGCCTACACGCTAAAGATCCCCACAGATGACAGCGCCAAACTGAAGCAGGGCCTGCTGATCCTTTCGGACATGGCGCACCAGGTGAGTTTCGAAGCCGCGGAGATAGAACGCGAACGCGGCGTGATCATCGAGGAATGGCGGCTGGGCCAGGATGCCGGCACGCGGGTGCGGGACGCCCAGAACGCCGTGTTTCTGGCCGGTTCGCGCTACGCGGAACGCTCACCCATCGGCACCTACGAGGTGATCAGCGGCTTCAGCCACGATACCTTGCGGCGTTTTTACCGCGACTGGTACCGCCCGGACCTGCAGAGCGTGGTGATAGTGGGCGATTTTGAGCCGCAAGCCATGCTGGCCCTGGTGGAGCAATACTTCGGCGCCATCCCCGCGCGGCTGGATCCCCGTCCGCGCGAGGACTTCAGCGTGCCGGAAAACCTGGCGCTCCAGGCCATCGTAACCACCGATCCCGAGTATCCCCGTAACATGCTGCAGGTGATGTGGAAAAAGGACGTGCAGCAGGTTTCCAACATCGGCGAATACTACGCGAATCTGAAGAACACGCTGTTTTACACCATGCTGAACAATCGCCTGGAGGAATTCAGCCGCCGGCCTGATCCGCCCTATTCCTTCGCCGCCGCCTTCGAATATCCGATGCTGCGCACGATGTCGGCCGCCGCGATGTATGCTATGTTCACCCAGGGCAAGTCGGAAGAGGCTTTGAACGCAGTTCTCACCGAAGCGGAGCGGGTGCAGCGCTTCGGCTTTTTACCCAGTGAGTTCGAACGCGCCAAGATCGACGTCCTGCGCGATGCTGAGCGCGCTGTCGCGGAAAAAAGCACCTACGAATCCGGCGACATTGCCTGGGAGTTCGTGGACGCGCTTTCGAACCGCAACGTTATCACCAGCCCGGAATTCCGGCAACTGCTCACCCAAGAGCTGATCGACCTGGTTTCCCTGCAGGAAGTGAACGCTGTGGTGGGCGCGCTGATCCAGGACAAGAACATGACCATCGCGCTCAGCGGCCCCCGGCAGGAAGGCCTGGCCTATCCTTCGGAGCAGCGTTTGCTGGATATCGCGCGCGGCGTGAACAGCCTGGAGATAGCACCCTATGAAGACAAAACCGTGGATGAGCCCCTGCTGGAGGCGATCCCGGAGCCGGTGGCGATCAGCAGGGAAGCTTACGACGCCAAGTCTGGCGTGAACATCTGGACCCTGGCCAACGGGGTGAAAATATACGCCAAGAAAACAGATTTCAAAAATGACGAGGTGCTGCTTCAAGCCATCAGCCCCGGCGGATTCAGCCGCTACGACTCAACCGACGTTCCCGCGGCCAGGCTGGTTTCCGACTACATCAGCGATGCCGGGTTCGGCAAGTTCGATGCCATTTCGCTGGGCAAGGCAACCGCGGGCAAAGTGGCCCGGGTGAACCTGAGCGTGGACATATACCAGGAATCTTTCGACGCCTCCTGCTCTCCCAAGGATATGGAACTGATGTTCCAGATGCTGCACCAGTACGCCGTCAATCCCAGATTTGACCGTGATGATTTCGCCTCCTATCTACAACGCACGAAAACCTATTACCAGAACCGCAACCTGGACCCGATGAACGTGTTCATGGACCGCGTCCAAAAAGAACTTTACAACAACCATCCCTACACCAAAAGCCTTGCGGATGCGGATTTTGACGCCATCGAACTGGATACGGTCGAACGGATCTTCCGGGATCGCTTTGCCGATTTTTCGGACTTCAGCTTCGTGATCGTGGGCAATTTCGATCCGGAACAGCTTAAAACCTACTGCCGCACATATCTGGGCAACCTTCCCTCCAGCGGCCGGCGCGAAAAGCCCAAGGACGTGGATATCCGCCTGAGAGATGGCACCCAGGCCATCTGGTTCAACCTGGGCTCCACCGATCGTGCCTTCGCGTCCACCATCCTGAACGGGAAGTACAGCTCCAGCACCAAAAACAAGGTGATGCTGGACGCCCTGGAGTTTGTGCTCAATGAAAAACTGCGGGAAAACATCCGCGAGGAACGCAGCGGGGTCTATTTCATCCAAGCCTGGCAATCCACCACCAGCTACCCGGATTCGCGCTACACCGTGGGCACCATGATGGGCTGCGCCCCAGCCCGCTTGAAAGAACTCACTGAAGCCATCTACGCCACCCTGGACAGCCTCCGCGCCGGTGATATCGACGAACGTTACCTCGTGGCGGCCAACGCCACCCTCCGGCAGCAGTTTGACGAGAGTGTGAAGTCCAACCGATTCTGGATATCCCAGCTCAAGGGTGACATCTGGCAGGGCAGGAAGCTGGCTTCGTTCCTGGATGAACCGGGATACTACGAGCAGATAGACCTGAAGAATATCGCCAAAGCGGCCAAAAAATATCTGCGCTACGACAGGAACCAGCTGGCGGTGTTCATGCTGCCGCAAGCCAGGTATAAACCCTCACCGAAAACTTCAAATCGTTCTCACTTGGACAACAGATGATATCACATTACAGGAAAGTAAGATATGACATGCACACATGTTTAGTTGGTCTTGGACTTTCCTATGTCAAGAAACCCAGTTTTATCACCAAAACTTCAAATCTACCACCATTTATAGAAGCACTTGGACATTCCCTATAGTATTGCCGAATCCAATGCTATAAACACAATATGATGATCAGAAAGAAGTTAGCATTGTTAGGACATCCAACTCGTATGGCTCATCATCTTTCGGACTTGGACATTTGAAGTTTTGGTGATTGGATTTGAAGTTTTCAGTGAGGGTTTATAACCCCACTTCGCGGGGTTCCAGGTTGTAGAGGACTGAGTAGTGTCGATTTGTCTTGACAGGAAAGTCCAAGTAAATAAGCATAGCAGCAAGATTAATCATAGGAATGGAGTTCTAAATGGATGCCCCTAAACAGGATATGTTAACTATTCAGGATGCCAGCAAGCTTGCATCAGACTTTTTGTCCAAGAATGTCACGACTTCCAATATCAGCTATCTCATTCAATATGGCCGTATCAGGAAGTTTGGAGAGAATGGCAACACGCTGATATCCAAGCAAGAACTTTTGGCATATTACGAATCACTCAACGGTGGAAGGGAGTCATCCTGGCGTGGTCAACTGGGAGATGATTTGAACTGGGCATTGTCCTTTGATCAGTACAAGGAAGCCGAAACTACCAAACATGTCCATCGCTTGCACCCATACAAAGGGAAATTTATACCCCAATTGGTGGAGTACTTCCTGGATGATCACACAGACAAGTTTAAGACCGAGACGTTCTTTAAAAAGGGCGATATTGTTCTTGATCCGTTCTCAGGAAGCGGAACGACTATGGTACAAGCCAATGAACTGGGGATTAATGCCATAGGTATAGATATCTCTGCCTTCAATGCTCTTATCGGCAATTGTAAGGTAACAAGATACGACTATCATGATCTTCAGAGCGAGATCTTCCGGATTTCTACAGCACTTCGGACTTATCTCTCAGATTCACACGTGTTAGACTTTGAAGATAAACTGCTCAAAGCTCTCTACTCGTTTAATAATCAACACTTCCCAGTCCCAGACTATAAATATAAGCTGAGGCAAGGATTGATTGATGAGAAACTCTATGGACAAGAGAAAGAGCAGGAGTTCTTGCCGATATTCGAAGATCTTGTTGCGAGCTATGGGATCAAACTTAAGCAAGAAAGCGGCAGCACTTTCCTGGATAAATGGTTTTCGCAGCACATCCGGGAAGAGATCGAGTTTGTTTACAGAGAGATTCAAAAGATAAATAACCAAGACACTAAGAACATCCTCAGTGTAGCCCTTAGTAGAACGATCAGAAGTTGCAGGGCAACGACTCATGCGGATTTGGCAACTCTTTTGGAACCGGTTACCACCACCTATTACTGCTCAAAGCATGGCAAAATCTGCAAGCCCTTGTTCTCTATCCTGAAGTGGTGGCTTACCTATTCTCACGATACCCTGAAGAGGGTGATGCAGTTTGATAAACTGAGAACAGCAAGCTATCAGACCTGTCTCACAGGTGATAGCAGAACAATAAACCTGATAGAGGAACTGAAGAAGGTAAATCCTGCTTTTGGAGAGCTGGTTTCACGTCAAAAAGTGAAAGGCATTTTCTCTTCCCCTCCTTATGTCGGTCTAATAGATTATCACGAACAACATGCCTATGCCTATGATTTGTTTGGCTTTGAACGCAGAGATGATTCTGAAATAGGACCGCTGTTCAGGGGACAGGGAAGAGAAGCCAAACAAAGCTATATCCAAGGGATAAGCGATGTTTTGAATAACTCTAAAAAGTTCTTGGCAGCAGATTATGATGTGTTCTTGGTAGCTAATGACAAGTATAATATGTATCCCACTATAGCAGAAAACGCAGGTATGCGGATAGTGAACCAATATAAACGGCCTGTATTGAACCGCACTGAAAAAGATAAAGGTGCTTATTCGGAAACCATTTTTCACTTGAGGGATAGGGCGTTAGCTACGTAATAGAGACAATGCAAATGATAGCAGATTTATTACATCAATGGAGTCAGCATGGAGAATAAACAAAGGTCACACATAGAAGATACATTAAAATCTTGTCTTAGAAATAAGTTTAATAAGTACAACCCTGAGCCTGCATCAATGCCTTTTCACACAAGACTGCTTGGTCATGATCGGTTAGCTCTTTACTCGTTCATTCATTCTCTCAATACCAACTTTGGTACAAGTATCTTCGAGCCGGTAGCTAAAGCTCTCGGCTCTACCAGATTTGTCACAGCGGAATCTCAGCAAATCGCTGGCAATCTGATATCTTCTGAAGCGCATTTAGTAATTCAGAATATTATGGACAGATTAGACACATCAACGGCTCTTCCTAATAAAACAAATGAGATAGAAACAATTCGGCAAGTTTGTACCAAGGGTGTAATGAAGAAAGTCAAACCAACCAAGGTTGATCTCAAGCTAGTCTCTAAAGATAGTACCATTTATCTGATTGACATCAAGACTGCCAAGCCCAATGCTGGAGGGTTTAAAGAATTCAAAAGGACGCTTCTCGAATGGGTGGCTGCCACGTTAGCAACTGATCCAGAGGCAAAGGTTCAAACGCTTATTGCCATTCCCTACAATCCCTATGAGCCTCAACCATATAGTCGGTGGACAATGCGAGGAATGCTTGATCTTGATCATGAACTCAAAGTGGCTGCGGAGTTTTGGGACTTCGTGGGTGGTGAAGGAGCCTACGATGACTTGTTGGATATCTTTGAAAGAGTTGGAATTGAACTACGATCGGAGATTGATGACTACTTCAAGCGATTTAACAACAGGTAGGATTTGATAAGTCCGGCATCTAGGACTCTGGATGCTCCCTCCTTCGATTCTTTAGCGCTTCTTTAACGATCCCTTAGCGACTCTTTAGCGAACGCTAAGGAAAGGCTTATGCTGTATTAAGTTATGAATATGGGTAGTAACAAGTGACAAGTAACCTGTGACAAGACATGAAGTTACTGAGCACAGAGCAGTGAACAGAAGGTGATCAGGGACTAGTGAATAGTGACTAGAGGGCGATGTGACCGGAAAGTGACTAGCCCCCCAAAAAAAATGCCCTGCCGAAGCAGGGCGGTCATTGCTCTGTTTGTGTGGAGATCAGATTACATAGGTGGCAACGTTCTCGATCACATGATCATAGCTTTCTGTTTCCAGATCCTCATCATCATCGCTGTGGGCTTTTATCTCGCCCTCGTTTTGGCGAAGCTTGCCCTGCAGGAGGCTGGCAGCGTCTCTGGAAGCCAGAATCCTGCCATAATTATCCAGAATCCCGATTTTGGCAGCCAGGCTCTCCGGCTGGATCCCGGCATCAATCTCCAGCTCGCCACTCACTACCAGAGTGCAACGCTCTGCCATGGAATCCAGGCGGACTGCGGTCATCAATTGATGCCCACTGGTAAGCTCCAGTTTTCCTGCTTCATAGGGGAAGCCTTTGGTCTCTCCATTCAGCCGGTTCAGCATGGGCTTCATCAGAGAAGAAGGGAAGTAAACCGCTGCAGCCTCGAACTTAACGCTTTGCTCCTGCAGCAGCTCCGGCGAGATTTGCTCGTCCAGAATGATGATGCCTCTGCTGCAGATAAAAGGCTTGGTGATGGACATCAGAGTGAAGGGATCGATTCTGCTGCCATCGGGCAGATTGTGGCAGTCGCTGCGGCTGATCCTGAGCTTGGATTTGCCGTTGTCTTTCAGCACCTGGCGCAGCATGGCCTCCTGGCTATCCAAACAGCTAATGGTTCCCTCCACACTCAGAGACACGACTTTTTGGGCAAAGAGCTCCGGTTTCAGATCCTCAGCCAGATTCAGCTTGCCCACGATTGCCAGTTCGGTGCCGTCTTCCAGTCCCTCCAGATATGAATCGTTCAGCATCACTTTGCCTACTATCGCTTTACCGGTGTCCGGCAATATATCCACCTGACCGGTGATCTCTTTCACATAATGCATAAATGCACCATAGAGGTTTTCCGGAACGGAAGCATGGCCAACCAGATACAAGCTGTCCAACTTGGTTTGGAGCAGTTCCAGGGGAACGTCACGCTCCACAGTAACCTGCCCGATCATTACCATTTTCAGTGTGTCTTCACATGATTCCAGGAGCTGACGGTTGATGACTTGGGAACCGGTGTAGAATTTGTAGTCATCGCTCAGTTCCAGAGTGCTCCCGATGTTTTGCATGCTGATTTGCATCAGTTGCTCTTTGATCCCGGGATTCACCACCAGAACTCCGATGTTATTGAGTTTGCCTATCCCGGCAAGCTTTTCGGGGGTGGCTTTTCTGGCATCCAGGATGCCGACGTTTTTGATCAGAGTGGACATTTTTCCTCCTTCTCTCTCTGCTCCAGGGACTTCCTGAGTTTGCTCAGGGCAAGTTTCAGTCTCCAGCGCACTGTCCCTTCGGGGATTCCAAGGTGCTCTGAGATCTGGCGACTGTTCATTCTCATCCAGTACTTACGCGTCACGATCTCTTTCTCGAGCCACGTTAGTTTTTCCAGATGTTCATCCATTTCCACCAAGGGGAAAGGCAGGGTCCGGATTGTCTGCGCCGAAACCAGATGCAGTTGCTCCAGCTTGCGATGACGGCAGAGATCCAACCAGCGGTTCTTGAGCACGGTAAAGAGCCAACTGCGCTGCTTTGGGATGCTCAGGTTTTCCAGCATGCCTTGATGGGCGAGGCTTTTTAGCCAGGTATCCTGGAGCAGATCATCAGAATCATCCTGCGAACGCGTGAGCTGCATTGCGAAGTTGTGCAAGGCTCTTTCGTGCTCGTCTATGAATTCTTGAAGATCAATCATCTTTGCTCCAGTTTGTTTAGTTTCTACCTGTCTAACGGATGAGATACCCGAAGTGTTGGAATATTTTAGAGAGCTAGTTCAGACTTTCTGGATCTGGAATCGATGTCAATTGTATGCGTTCTCACTTATTTTTTCAAATCGTATCACCATTTTTTCAAATTGGCAGTTTTGTGGGTTTGCGATATCACGAATATTTCAAATGAGTATCACGATTTTTTCAAATCATCTAAACACTTATCAATAGAAGGTAGTCCACTTTTTCTAACTCGCAATCAGAAATGTGCAAAATGTACTAATAGCAGCCTGTCGATTGCACTATCTGCCCGCTTTCTTTCTCCTCGGTTTCGGTAATATTCCAGATTCTTTTCGCATTTTTCCCAGTATACCAGGTTGGATGAAGGTGCCCAGCTTCAGGATCCCCTCTCTTGATAAGACTTTGTACCCGATGGTGTTGATGCCAACCATGCCAATCGATGCCAGTGCTTCCAGATAGGCAAAGACCAGTTGCCTGCTCTTGCCATAGGCATTGGCTATCTCTCGGATGGAGCGATACTGCCTGGAGTCCAGAATGTTGAGGATTTCTTCTGCTACTTGAGTGCTGTAGTTCCACCTGCCTTTTTGATTGAAGCCTACATAAGACTGATAACGATTACTGCTCACGTAGAGTTTGTCTTGAGTGGATATGCACTTAATATCATTGTTGTTGAGCAGTGTTCTGATGGACCGCCTTACGGTCTTGGCCTCGATTCCAGTAAGCTCTGCTATGGTTTCTGTGTTGAACGGTTTTCGGTACTGATTAACGAAGTTTCGGAATATGTTTTTATTAGTCATAGTTCCACCTCCACCAACGCATTATCCAGCGTGAAATGTGGGTTTTGCTTGATCCTGCCTTCCATGATGTACATCAGTTTGATGGCTTTTCTG
>CAZVXH010000078.1:0-12205 GCA_964631015.1 uncultured Candidatus Cloacimonadota bacterium
ACGGATTTCATCCGTATTGATCCCGTATTTATCCCGTATTGATCTCGGGAGCCACACAAGGAAAAGACGATTTTTCTGGCTCATTCGTCCGGGGGGATTAGCATATCTTGAAAGTAAAATTACACCCAGGGGAGAAAGATACGATGCCAGAATTACCGGAAGTGGAAACTGTTCTGAACGGAGTGGCGAAAGAGCTGAAGGGCAAGGAGATACGCGGCCTGGACTGTTTTTATCCGGGCACGGTGGTGAGGGATCCGGAGCTGCCGGACCAGATCTTCCCGGCTAAATTCCTTACGCACCGGCGACGGGGAAAATACATGATCCTGGAGCTGGAAGGCGGGATCAGCGTGATCGTGCATTTAAGGATGACGGGCAAGCTGGTCACCGACAGAGCGATGACCGGCGAATCTGCGCACGAGCGGGCCTGTTTTCTGCTCTCCGGCCGGGAAAAACTTCATTTCATCGACATCCGCACCTTTGGCAAGATCGTGCTCTGCAGAACGGAGAATCTGGGCAAATTCATGCCGGCGCTTGGTCTCGAGCCGCTTTCGGAAGAGTTTGACGGACTGTATCTCCGGGAGATCCTGCGAGGGCGCAAGACCCCGATCAAGAACGCGCTGCTGGACCAAAAGCTGATCGCGGGGCTGGGCAACATCTATGCCTGCGAAATTCTATACAGGGCGAAGATCGATCCCCGCGCCCCCTCCGGTCAACTGACCCTGCCCAAACTGAGAAAACTCGCGGCGGAAACCAAATCCGTGCTGAAAGAGGCGATTTCCATGAACGGGACCTCGATCTCGGATTTCAGGCGGGTGGATGACAAAACCGGCCAGTTCCAGAATTTCCTGCGCGTTTACCAAAAAAACCTCTGCCCCAAAGGACACAAGATCGCCAAACTCAAACAGGGCGGACGCGGGACTTTTTACTGTCACGTCTGCCAGAAGTGAGACGAGCGGAGAAGCCCGGAGGGCGATAGAATGATAGCGAGGGCGCGTGAGCCCCTCGTCAAGCAGACCCTGAGCGCAAGCAGAGCCTCGCAGAGGCGACAGAACCGGTGGTATGATTTCTGTCGCCCACAAGGGGCTCTATTTGATGTTTCGGCCGCATACGAGGGGCTTGTTCGCTGCGCTCACCGCATCCTCGCTATCGTTCTTTCTCCTCTGCGAGGCTCTGGGAGGTGGCCAATCCCGGTACAAGGGGCTTGGGGCGCTTGAAAAAGCAATTCGCGGGCAGAGCTGAACATTTGCAAAAATAAATAAAAAAATCACTTGACAAATAACCCAGACCGATAAAATTATAGCATAGGTGTTCGCTGTGGATTAAACTTCAGGCAAAGCAAGACCAACAAGGAGGTTGGGATGCGCAGAATGCTCTTTATGGCAGGGTTGCTGGTCTGCTGGGCGGCGGTCTGGGCGACCCCTCCGGCCAGGCCGTGGCTTCCCGAAACGGGTTTTGACCCCTCTCCCCGGCAATCCCTGGCAGCGATGTGCGGGGCGCGGGGCATGGACAGCAGGCTGTTACAACTTTATGACGACGGATGGAATGATTCGGACCTTCAGGAAGCCAGTTATGACAGCCTGGGCAGGATCGACTGCATCCACGAATATTGGGTTCAGGAGGTGGGTGACCCGCTGGAATTAGTTGCCCGAACGAGCTTTGAGTACAGTGACGACGGCCGGCCCCTGCATGTGATCGTTGAGTATTACAGTGAAGGGGTATGGTATCCATACGGGGAACTGCTGTATGAGTATGAGGACGGTCTGCTGCAAGAGATCAACTCCAATCTGGATATGTTTGGGGGAATGATGCATTATCAGCAGATCATGTTCATCTACTGGCCCAACACCAACATTCTGAAAAGAGTGGTGGAATTCACCTATTCGGTCAACTCGCCCGCGCCAGCCGCGAAAAAATACGACTACTCCATGGACTCCGCCAGCCGGCCCAGCGAGATTGTGCTGTCCGGGATCAGCGACGAGTGGGATGAATGGTATGTGCAGGAACGCAGGAACTATGTTTACCACAATGATGACCAGACCACCCAGGAATCCTATCTGCGCCAACTGGCGTTTTCCGTCCTACCGCTAAACCCCACCTTTTTTACCGGGGTCCAGCCCTCCAAGCTACTGGAGGAAAGGATCTACAAGATCGCCGGCGATGACACCTGGTACGAGCAGAACCGCATGTTCCACATTTACAACAGCGACGGACTTCTGAACACCATAGAACAGTACTACCGGATCTATCCCTTGAACCCGGAAATCTGGACCCTGAATCTATACAAGGACTACACTTTCCAGGAAGGCTACCCCATCGTGGAAACGACCTTTTTTCCAAACACCGGGGAAGAGGATTTTGTGCCTCAGCTCAGATACTGCCTGGGATATCAGGAGATCGTTCCCGCCGAGGACCCCGTGCTTCCTGTTAGCAGCGGTTCGCTGAGCGTGTATCCCAACCCCTTCAATCCCAGCGCCGGCATCAGCTTCAGCCTGGAAAGCGCCGGCCACACGGAGATCGCGGTTTTCAACCTCAGGGGCCAGAAAGTGCGCGTCCTGCTGGACGCGGAGAAAGGCGCTGGAATTCATCACGTGAGTTGGGACGGCAAAGATGGGCAGGGGGGCGTCCTGGCCGCGGGGATCTATTTCATCAGGCTGACCTGGGGATCGGAATCCCGCAGCGTAAAGGCTGTGCTGGCCAAATAGGGATCGCCGCGGAAAGGGATCCGGGGATTCCGTTTTTTCAGTACTCACCCGGTGAGCGAGTCTGCCGGAAATCCGGCAACCCTATTGTGTATGCATACGCGGGCAGGCCAAAGTTTTTTTTTGGCAGAGCGGCTGGGCGGGTGTATACTATATCTGTAGGATTTTTTAACTACCAACAAAATCTATGCATAGAGGCAACATCATGAAAGCGTATAAATTAAGAGACAACATCTGGTGGGTGGGCGGCATCGACTGGGATCTGCGGAATTTTCACGGCTACCTCACCCAACGGGGTTCCACTTACAACGCCTATCTTATAATAGATGAAAAGGTTACGCTGATCGACAACGTGAAGTATTACCTCTATGACGAAATGCTGGCCCGCATCAGCGATGTGATCGACCCGGCCAAGATCGACATCATCGTGCAAAATCATGTGGAGATGGACCATTCCAGCGGCATGCCGAAGCTGCTGAAACTGATCCCCAACGCCACTATTTACACCAATGCCAACGGCATCAAGGGTTTGAAGATGCACTACCGGCAGGACTGGAAGTTCGAGGAGATTAAGAGCGGCGACAGCATCAACATCGGCAAGCGCGACCTCAGCTTTCTCACCACGCCGATGGTGCACTGGCCGGATAATCAGGTGACCTACTGTCCCCAGGAAAAGATCCTCTTTTCGAACGACGCGTTTGGCCAGCACATCGCCTCCAGCGAGCGGCTGGCAGCTGACTATCCCTTCAGCATCGTGATGGAGGAAGCCAAAAAATACTACGCCAACATCGTGCTGCCTTACTCATCGCAGGTTAAGAAAGCCCTGGAAGCCGCGGCTCAACTGGATATTGAGATGATCGCCCCCAGCCACGGTCTGATCTGGACCGAACACATTCCCCAGATCCTAGCCGCTTACACGGGATGGTCGAACAACGTGGCCGACCCCCAACGTGCCCTGGTGATCTACGACACGATGTGGGGCTCCACCAAAAAAATGGCCCAGGCCATCGCGCAAGCTTTTGAAAACAAAGGCATCAAGGCAAGCATGCTGAATCTGCAGACCAACCACATTTCGGATATCATGACCGAGGTGATGGACGCCAGATACATCGCGGTGGGTTCGCCCACCCTGAACAGCTCCATCCTGCCCACCGTGGCGGCCTTTCTCTATTATCTGAAAGGGCTTTCGCCCAAGCAGAGGATCGGCCTGGCCTTTGGCTCCTACGGCTGGGGCGGGCAAAGCGTACCGATCCTGCAGCAACTGCTGGGCGACACCAAGGAATGCGGATTTGAGATGCTGGAGCCGGTAAAAACGCAGTATATTCCGGACGCCGCCACTTTGGCCGGCATCACGCAAGACATTGAACAACAACTGACCAAATACATATAGGAGACAACCATGATCAGCAAAACACTCGAAAAAGCCATCAACGAACAAATCAACAAAGAACTCTTTTCTGAATATCTATACATCTCGATGCAGGCCTGGTTCGCCCACGAAAACCTGGACGGCATGGCCAACTGGATGAAAGTGCAGGCTCAGGAGGAACACTTCCACGCGATGAAATTCTTCGATTATGTCCTTGAACGCGGGGGAGAGGTGGAGCTTCTGGCCATCGCCAAGCCGACCGTGAGTTTCGGCAATCCGCTGAAAGCCTTCCAAGCGGCGCTGGAGCACGAACAGTTCATCACCAAGAGCATCAACGAACTGATGGACATCGCCATCGCCGAAAACGACCACGCGTCCAGAAGCTTTCTGCAGTGGTATGTGGACGAACAGGTGGAGGAAGAGGCGAACGCCGACCGCATCGTGAGCCAGCTGGACATGATCGGCGACAACATGCACGGCATCTTTATGCTGGACAGGGAATTGGGCACCCGGACCTTTACTCCGCCCACAACGGTAGCTTAATCCCAAAAAAGATCAGATATAGCGCGGAAAGCCTGTCAGCAGGTTTTCCGCGTTTCATTTTATTGCGAAAGCAGCGTTTTACTTGACAGTTTCTTTTCTTCCCCAAACTGGGATTCATGAAAAAGGAAGCCAGACTGATCCTGGGAGGCGGCGCCGCTTACGGATTGGCACACATCGGCGCCATCGAGGCGATCCGCGGCGAATTCCAGATCACCGGCATTGTGGGAACTTCCATGGGCGCGATCGTAGGCGGCTTGTACGCTTTGGGCAAAACAACCGGGGAAATCCTGGCGCTTGCTTTGGACAGCAAATCTGCGCTGATCTTCAATCCCGGCTGGGTGCCGTTCCAGCCGCTGAAACTCTCTTTGGACCTGATCAAAAGCCTGCACAACAAGAAGAAGATCATGGACCTTTTCGCCAGTTTGATCGGCCCGGCGCGGATCGAAGAACTGAACCTGCCGTTTGTGGCTGTGGCCTACGACCTCAATCTCTGCCAAACCATCCTGATCGACAAAGGCTCCCTCGCGGGCGCGATGAGGGCTTCGTCATCTTTGCCCCTGCTGTTCTCGCCCCATGAGATGAACGGCCATCTGTTTGTGGACGGCGGCATCGAACATCCTCTGCCGGTGGCTTTCAAAGACTTCGTTCCGGGCAATTTCACCATCGCCATAAACGTGCTGCCGCCAGTTTCGCGGGAAGCTGAGCGCATCGGCAGGCAGGTTTTGCCGGTGGATGCTGATCTTCGCGCCCATCAGGTGGTGATCCAGTCCATCCTGCAAAATCAGGGTTTTGTGGCCATCCAGGCCATGCTGCAAAACCCACCCGACCTCTTCATCGACGCCCACGATCCCAGCAAAAAACTGTTTGACCTCGGTGACGTTCAGGACTTTTACGATTTCGGCTACCGGGCGGCGCAAGCCAGCCTCGCCGGGATGGCGGAACCGAGTTTCATGACCCAGATCCTGAGCCGCTATCAGGGGCTGATCTCCCGCTTCATGAAACGCGGCCAGCCTGTATCAGGGGTCTGAGCGCGAATGCTTGGGAAACTGGTTTTGATCCTGACGCTGCTGGGGGGCGCCAACGCCCTCCGCGGCCAGGAAAGCGGGATACAGGTAAGCAACAGTTTCACCGCCCGGGGTGGCGTGACGCGGAGTGATCAATGGCGGCGCGGCTCGGCGGAGTTTTTCTGGCGGCCGGAGCTGTTCGGGGAATATTTTCCCCGGCCGGATCTGAGGTTTTCTGCCGAACTGTGTTTGGACAACCGGCTGGAACTGCTGTGGTCTGATTCAGATTTCAGGCCGGACCTGAGGTTTGAACCCTACCGGGCCTGGGCGGCGGCGTCCTGGAAAAACACCGAACTGAAAGCCGGACTCCAGCACATTCGGATGGGCGTGGCCCAGATCTACCGGCCCCTGCAGTGGTTCGACGATCTGGTCCCGGGCGCGTTTCTGCAAGACTCACAAGGAGTTATGGCCATCAATTTCAGCCACTTTTTTCCCAATCCCGAGCTGCGTGTGTGGGCCTTGCCGGGAACGGGGGAGAAGCTTGGAACGCAGGTATACGCAACGCCCAAAGGCACTTGGGAATATGGAGGACGGGTGGGCGTCTCCAGCTTTTTGGGAGAAACCGGCCTGAGCTTCGATCTGCGCGAGACTGATCTTTACGCAGCGGAAAGCCTCCCTGTCCGGGACTACAGAATTGGCCTCGACCAGCGGGTGGATGGGTTCATGGGCGGCTGGCTGGAAGCGGAACTGAGCGTTTTGGACGACGACATCTGGTGGTCCGGTCAGGGAAACAATCCCCTAAACCGGTACTACAGCGGAGCAGCCACCTTGGGCGGCGATTACACTTTCGGCCTGGGCAACGGGCTTTACACGCTGGCGGAATTCAACCTGCTCTGGAGTCTCCCGGACAACGTCGGGGCAAGGGATTTCGGCCGCCCGGAAACAAAGTGGCGAAGCGCTCTGATGTTCAACTACCCGCTGGGGCTGCTGGATACCCTGGTTTTGCTGGGATCCTGCAACGCTGACCTCCTCGGAGGCTATTCAGCCTCGCTGGCCTGGCGCAGAGTTTACGACAAACTGAGCTGGGACCTCTCGCTGGGCTACCACCACGCCGGCAAGCCCGGCCAGTCGGGATCCGAGGCCATCGCTTTAACAATCAATTACGACATATGAAGGTATCATGGAAAAAACTGTGACCATCACCCAAATGAGCAAGGCCTTTCCCACCGGGGAAGGGGATTTTTTGGCCCTGAACAAGATCGATCTGGATTTCGGCCAAGGCGAATTTGCCGGGATCGTTGGCCCCAGCGGCAGCGGTAAAACCACCCTGCTCAATGTGATCGGTTCGCTGGATACGCCGACGTCCGGGGAGGTTGAGGTGCTCGGCCGCAAGATCAGCCAACTCAGCCAGAAGCAATCCAGCGAATTGCGCGGCCGCCATCTGGGCTTCATCTTTCAAACCTACAACCTGCTGCCGGTCTACAATGTGTACGAAAACGTGGAGTTTCCCCTGCTGCTGCTCAAAATGGACAGCCAGCAACGGGAAAAAATGGTGCACGAAGCCTTGGAATGGGTGGGCCTCACGGACAAGATCAAGAGCCGCCCCGCCCAGCTTTCCGGCGGACAGTGCCAGCGGGTGGCCATAGCCAGGGCCATGGTCAAAAAACCCTCCCTGGTCCTTGCCGATGAGCCCACCGCCAATCTGGACACAGAAAACTCCCTGCATATCCTGGAAACGATGAAAACCATCAATTCCAACCTGGGCACGTCCTTTATCTTTGCCACGCACGACGACAAAGTGATCAGATATCTGCGCCGGGTGATCCGGCTGGTGGATGGCGAGGTGGTATCCGATGATCTTCAAACTGGCGCTTAGGAACATCATTGGCAACGGCTGGCGCAGCCTGATCAACATCTTCATCATAGCCGCCGTGCTGATCAGTCTGATCTGGATGGAGGCGATGTGGTACAGCTGGCTGGTGCTGGCCAAGACCGAGCAAAAGCAGTGGGAATTCGCTTCGGGCCAGCTGCGCTCAAAGAATTACGATCCTTACGATGCCTTTTCCTGGGAGAAAAGCTACGCTCCCATCCCCGCGGAAGTGTTGCCCCACGTTGCCTCTGGGGATGTGGTCCCCATCCTTTACGCCCCCAGCGTGATCTATCCCGGCGGCCGTCAGCTGAACGCGATGGTCAAAGGCATTCCCGCCGGACAGAAAGTTCTCAAACTTCCCTCCTCCAGCCTCGCAGTAACTGAGGAGGGCCCCCTCCCCGCGCTGATCGGAACCAAAATGGCCAAGACCACTAAACTCCAGGCTGGCGACATCTTCACTCTGCGGGTGAAGGACAGCTCCGGCGCTTTCAACGCCGTCGATCTTCAGGTTGCCGACGTGATGGATTGTCCGGTGCCCTCGCTGGATATGGGGACAGTGTGGGTGGACCTTGGCGCCCTGCGGGAGGCGCGGCTGCTCCCGGATGTGGCCACGGTGCTGGTGCTCAGGGACAAATCCCTGCAGTCCGTGAACGCCCCCCAGTATGAAGTTATCACGGACAAGGAATTCTTTGCCGACCTGAACGAAATGGTGATGACCAAGGCAACGGGGCAGGCCGTGCTGTTCCTGCTGATGATCTTTCTGGCGATGCTGGCCATCTTCGACACCCAGGCCCTGGCGATCTTCAAGCGCCGCAAAGAGATCGGCATGCTGTCCGCCCTGGGGATGACCAAGGGCCAGATCACCCGGCTGTTCACCCTGGAAGGTACTCTCTACATGCTGTTCGCCACCGTTGCCACGCTTATCCTGGGCTTTCCCCTCTTCTGGTATTTTGCCGGCAAAGGCTTTGCTTTGCCGGGAGGTGTGGATTTCGGAGTGGTGGGCTTCGACCGGCCGCTGAAGTTCGTGTATCCTCTGCCTCTGATCCTGCTCACGCTGGTGCTGATGTTCATGCTCACGGCCTTTGTGAGCTGGCTGCCGGTGCGCAAGATCGCTTCCCTGAACGTGGTGGAAGCGCTGAAAGGCGGCCGCCATGCTTAACTTTCTGCTCAAAGGCGTCTTCCGCGACCGCCATCGCTATCTGTTCCCCCTGCTGATCGTTGGCGCGGGCGTGCTTATCATCCTGTTTTTCCAGGCTTTTTTGCGCGGCTACATGGGCAGCTTCATCCGCCAGACCTCCGGCTTCGGGACCGGCCACCTCAAAGTGGTCACCCGTGCTTACGCGGACCTGATCAGCCAAAAACCCTACGATCTCGGTTTCGTGGATGTGCAGGATGATCTGGCCAGCTGGAAGCGGGCCTATCCCCAGCTGAACTGGGCCCAGCGGATCCATTTCGGGGCCCTGCTGGACGTTCCGGACGCCAACGGTGAAACCCGCGAGCAGGGCGAGATCGTAGGTTTCGCCATCGACATGTTCGGTTCCGCTGAGGAACGCCGGCGCATGGGCCTGGAAAAAGGCCTCGCCAGCGGAAAGATCCCTTCCCAGCCGGGCGAGATCCTGCTCAGCGACCAGGCCTTGAAGCGCTTGAAACTGAGTTTGGGAGACCCGGTTACGCTGATCGGATCGGATGTTTACGGCTCGATGACCATGGCCGGCTTCACGGTGAGCGGAACCATCCGTTTCGGCGTGGAGGCCCTCGACCGGGGCGCGGTGATAGCCGATATATCAGACATTCGCGACATGCTCGACATCCCCAGCGGAGCTTCGGAGATCCTCGCCTTCCTCAGGGACGGCGAATACGACAACGCCCGGGTTACAGCCATCCGCGACAGCTTCAACGCCCGCTTCAGCCGGGCTGACGAAGAGTTTTCTCCCGTGATGCTGGCCATGAGCGACCAAAACGACTTTGGCTACCTCATCACCATGATGGACAGCGTGTTCGGCATCATGAGCTTTGTCTTCATCTTCATTTTGGGCATCGTGCTCTGGAATGCCGGACTGATGAACGGCATCCGCCGCTATGGCGAGTTTGGCGTGCGTCTGGCCGTGGGTGAATCCAAGCTCCATCTTTACGGAACCCTCATCCTGGAGGCGTTGATCATTGGTGTGATCGGTTCTCTGATCGGCGTTCTGCTGGGTGTGGCGGGCCTCTGGTATTTCAATGTCCACGGCCTCGATGTAAGCGTTTTCGCCCGCTCGACCACCCTCATGACCGAGGACATCGTTTACACCGAACTGCGGCTGGGAGACGCCCTGGCCAGCCTCCTCACGGGGGTGCTGTCCACCGTGTTGGGAGCGGCTTTGGCCGGCCGCGCCATCTTCAAACGCCAGACTTCACAACTTTTCAAGGAACTCGAATCATGAACAAGCTACTCCTCACTTTGTTGATCCTGGCCACCCTGCCGCTCTGGGCCGCCGACCCCGATCCCGCCGCCATCCTCAGGGCGGTGGACGCCAACCTCACCTATGCCAGTTCCTACAGTGTTACCCGGATGGTGATCAGCGGCAACCGCTCTTCCCGCACGGTGGCTTCGGTCAACTACGCCCAGGGAGATGACAAATTCTTCACCGCGTACACCGCCCCGCCGCGGGACCAGGGCACCAAGATGCTCAAGGTTGGCGACAAGCTCTGGATCTACGATCCGGGTACCGATCGCGCCGTGCAGATCTCCGGAAACATGCTCAAACAAGCGGTGATGGGCAGCGACCTCTCATATGAGGATTTCATGGAGGCCTCCAAACTCCAGGACGATTACAGCGCCGTTCTGGATGGCTCCGCCACCCTTGACGGCCGCGACTGCTGGGTACTCACGCTCACGGCCAAAAGGTCTGGCCTCGCCTATCATGGTGCCAAGATCCACGTGGACAAGGCCCGCTATGTGATCTTGGCGGAACTGCTTTACGCCAAAAGCGGCAAACTGCTCAAATCCCTCAGATTCGGCGACGTGAAAAAGGTGGGAAGCCGCTGGTATCCACACTACATAAAGTTCAAGGACGAGCTTAAAGCCGGGGGCGGCACCGAGTATTATGTGGACAAGATCCAGTTCGACCTCAGCATCCCCGCCTCCACTTTCACCAAGGCCATGCTCAAAAAATGAGCGGGGCAAAAAAAGATTGACGTTAAATCCTGTGATTAAATAAAAGGATACAACCCAAATTTTCCCGGGAGGAGCGATGAGCGCCAAGCAAGAACAAAACCAGCGGATAGGGTTATTCGCTGGCCTGGACCAGGACGTGGTGGAAAATTTCACTCAGGAACTGAGCCGGCTCAAACTTAAGGAAGGGGATGCCATTGCCCTTGATAACGACGGGGAACAGGCCCTGTTTCTGATCGATAAAGGCAGCCTGGAAGTGGCGCGGGACCAGGCCAAAATCAGCCGGGGTGAGCCCTCCCTGGTTCTGGGCGCGGGCGAATTCTGCGGCGAACTGGCCCTGCTCAGCGATTCTGCCGGGACCGCCACCGCCACCGCCCTCGAACCCTCTGAACTGCTCGAGATCCCCCGCGACAAGTTCAGCCAGCTCATTTTTTCCCAGCCCGCGGTGATGCTCAATGTGATCCGCACGCTCTCCGCCAGATTGACTGATACCAACCTCAGTTTCTCCGACCTCATGGGCGACATGATCCAGCGCAACCGCCTCACCGCCATCGGCATGACTGCCAGCAAGATCATTCACGACATCAAAACGCCCCTCACTGTGATCTCGCTCACAGCCCAGCTGCTGGAATCCCTCTATCCGGATGCCTCGGAATTCACCCAAAGCATTGTGCAGCAAACCAAACTGGTGGATGAATTGGTGCGCGAGGTGCTGGATTACGTGAAAGGCACCCCCAACACGATCATTCATCGCAAGGTGGACATGAACAATTTCCTGATGGAACTGAAGGAAACCTACGGGGCTTCGCTGCGCGGACGCAACATCTCCCTCAAGATAGACAACAACTGCTTCGATCCCGTCTATTTCGACGAAGAGCGCATCCGCCGCGTGATCACGAACCTGCTGCGCAACAGCTCGGAAGCCATGGATGACACCGGCGAGATCAGCATCATCGCCTCCCTTGCCTCAAACTGGCTGCAGATCAGCGTGATCGACAACGGCCCCGGCATCCCCGAAAGCGTGGCCACCCAGCTCTTCAAGCCCTTCTTCACCTACAACAAACCCAACGGCACCGGCCTCGGCCTGCCCATCTGCCAAAAACTGGTGCAGGAACACAACGGGCGCATGGAATATTCGCCGGTTAAACCACACGGCTCCCGCTTCGACATCCGCCTGCCCCAAAACATCCCCCTCGAAATCTCCCACTGAACAGGGGGCATAAAGGAGATTGGTATCGATCCGGCCAGGTAGCCCAACCAGTGAACCGGAACCGGTTTTTGCGGCCTCAAGGTACTAAATGGGGCAGAACCATGGACTTCATGCAGGCAACTTTTCTGTTCTGCAAAACTCTTTTGATTGCCACTCCATTCCCCTCGTCCCTTCGTGTCCCGCACCTGTCCAGGCAAGGTCCAGGCCATGTCCGCATCCGGACAGGGGCGGGAAGCCAGCAATACAACAATGAACCATGAACGCTTGAGGAAGACCGGAGAAAACAAGACCCTGCAGAAGTAAAAATATGAAAGGCAAGCTGGGCGGCGATGTCAGGCGCAAGGGCAAATTAACAT